>JAABRB010000080.1 GCA_011391185.1 Betaproteobacteria bacterium | reverse complement strand
GAATGGTGCCCGGAGGTCGTGATTTTGGCTCGCCCGATCGCTCGGCGGCAGAGTGCGCAGATACGTCCAGAGATCCCGCAGGTCGGCGTCAGTCATCTTCGTGAACGACGTGTAGGGGAATGCGGGAAAGTAGTTGGCGCCATCCGGACCGATCCCCTCACGCATCGCGCGGACGAAGTCCGCCTCCTGCCAGCGCCCGATGCCCGCCTGCGGGTGCGGCGTGATGTTCGGCCCGTAGAAGGTGCCGAACGGTGTCTTAAGCACACGTCCGCCGGCAAACCGCACGGCGTTTTCCTTGTCCTCGGAATGGCAGGCGACGCAGCCTCCGGCCTTGGTGAGGTACTCGCCGCGTTTCGGATCGCCCTGGGCCGCCACGCTGCCGATGAGCGCCCCGGCAACCAGGGCGGTGATCAAACTGGCGAGGAAGCGTCGAAATGCGGTGCGCACTGTCGGGGGTCGTCGGAAAAAGGACGACCCCGCCTTGGCGGGGTCGCTTGGGTAAGACCGCTAAAGCTATTCTTTGGCGCGGAACTCGTCGTGGCAGGCGTTGCAACTCTTGCCGACGCCACCGATCGCGGCTTTCATCTTCCCTTCGTCCCCGCTTTTCGACGCCTCGACGAGCTGGGAAGTGGCCGTCTGGAAGTTCTGCTGCGCCTCCTTGAACTTGCCGGCTTCCGCCCAGATTGCCGGCAGGGCGCGGCTTTTCACGTCCTTCGTGCTGGCATCGAACCCGTCCCAAGCCATCTTGTCCAGGACGTTCAGGTACTCTGCATTCCGGGTCACGATCGGGGCATTGAACGGCATCTTGCCCTGTGCCATGCCGAAGAGCGGCCCGAGGTACTTGAGCTGCAGTGTCATGGCGGATTGCCGCTGCTTGACCATGACCTCCGGCTTCGCCTGCGCAATTGCAGCGGTGGTGATTCCGGCGCCCAGTACGAGGGTCAAGCCGAGGTTAACGAGCTTCCAATTCATCGAATAATCCTCCTTGGGGGTTGGGCGCGGGGGCATGTCTCGCGTTTCCCGCCGCGTTGAATGCTACAACACGCGGCGCCAGCAAACTATTCCACCGGCGGGGTCCGGTGCAGCGAAATGTTCCCGCAGCCTGCCTTCCGGGGGGGGGTCAGACCACCGCTTCCTGCTTCTTGTCGCGAATGGGCTTGACGAGATCCTCGCGCTTGACTCCGAGCCAGCGCACCAGCGGCGCCATGACGAGGACCGAGGAATAGATCCCGAAGAGGATGCCGATGGTCAGCGCGACCGCGAAATAGTGGAGCGCCTCGCCGCCGAAGATCAGCATCGAGAGCACCACGGTCTGGGTCGTGCCGTGCGTGATGATGGTGCGCGAGATCGTGCGCGTGATCGCGTTGTCGATCACCTCGTTCACCGACGCCTTGCGCATCTTGCGGAAGTTCTCCCGGATCCGGTCCGCGATCACCACCGACTCGTTGACCGAATACCCGAGGATCGCCAGCACGGCGGCCAGCACGGGGAGCGAGAACTCCCACTGGAAAAGTGCGAAAAAGCCGAGAATGATCACGACGTCGTGCAGATTGGCGATGATCGCCGAGACCCCGAACTTCCATTCGAAGCGCAGAGCGAGATACCCGACGATTCCGAGCGCGGTGACGAGCAGCGCCAGCGCGCCGTTTTCGGCGAGCTCGCGCCCGACCTGCGGGCCGACGAACTCGACGCGCCGCAGCTCCGCGGTGCCGTCCACGGCCGTGAGCTTCTCCATCACGGCTTTCGACAGGTCCGCCGTCGACTGCCCTTCCTTGAGCGGCATGCGGATCAGCACATCGCGGGACGTGCCGAAGTTCTGCACCTGCACGTCGGTGTATCCGGCCGCATCGAGCGCGGACCGGATGCCCCGCACATCGGCGGCCTGCTTGTAGGATACCTCCATGACGGTTCCGCCGGTGAACTCGATCGAGAACGCCAGGCCCCGCACGGCGAGAAAGCCCACGGCGGCGAGGAAGGTGACGAGCGAGATGATGTTGAACACCAGCGCGTACCGCATGAACGGGATGTCGCGCCGGATCTTGAAGAATTCCATTACGCGCCTCTCACTTCCACCCGGTGTTGCCGATCGCGACCGCCTCGACCTTGCGTCGCGAGCCGTAGTAGAGATTCACCAGGGCGCGCGACACGACGATCGCCGAGAATATCGACGTGAGGATCCCGAGGCAGTGCACCACCGCAAAGCCGCGCACCGGCCCCGAGCCGAAAATGAGCAGCGCGAGGCCCGCGATCAGCGTCGTGACGTTCGAATCGATGATCGTCCCGAACGCGCGCTCGTAGCCGGTCGCGATCGCGGCCTGCGGCGACTGGCCGGCGCGCAGCTCCTCGCGGATGCGCTCGTTGATCAGGACGTTGGCGTCGATTGCCATGCCGAGTGTCAGTGCAATGGCGGCGATGCCCGGGAGCGTCAGCGTGGCCTGCAGCAGGGAGAGCAGCGCGATCAGCAGCAGCAGGTTCGCGGAGAGCGCGATCGCCGAGAAGGCGCCGAAGACCTGGTAATAGAGCACGATGAACACGATGATGGCGATGAAGCCCCACAACGTGGACTGGAAGCCCTTCTCGATGTTCTCCGCCCCGAGACTCGGGCCGACCGTGCGCTCCTCCACGATCTCCATGGGTGCGGCGAGCGCACCGGCGCGCAGGAGCAGCGCCACCTCGCTCGCTTCCAGGGTGGTCATCCGGCCACTGATCTGGACCCGTCCGCCGCCGATCTCGCTACGAATGACGGGCGCCGTCACGACTTCGCCCTTGCCGCGCTCGACGAGAACGATCGCCATCCGGTTGCCGACGTTCTCGCGCGTGACGTCGCGGAAAATCCGCGCACCGGTGGAGTCCAGCGTGAGGTGCACGGCCGGCTCGTTGGTCTGGGGATCGAATCCGGGCTGCGCGTCGGTGAGCCGCTCGCCGGTGAGCACGACCTGTTTCCTGACGAGCACCGGCGCGCCGTTGCGCTCGATGTAGAAATCGTCGCCGAAAGGAACCTGTCCGGACTGCGCGGTGGCGAGCGCCGTCGGATTCATGTTCTCCTCGTCCACCATCCGGATTTCCAGCGTGGCGGTGCGCCCGAGGATCTTCTTCGCCTGCGCGGTGTCCTGGACGCCGGGCAGCTGAACCACGATACGGTCGGCGCCCTGCTGCTGGATCACGGGCTCGGCCACGCCCAGCTCGTTTACCCGGTTTTTCAGTGTGGTGATGTTCTGCTTGATCGCGAAGTCCTGGATGCGCTTCTCGGATTCGGGCCGGATGGTGACGACGAGGCGCGGCTCGGACGCGTTGTCCGACTCGACGACGGCGAGGTCGGGCAGGTTGTCGAGGATGAGCCGGCGTGCCTGGGCACGGGTCTCCGTGTCGCGAAAGCGGATGAAGATGGTCTGGCCTTCGCGCGTGATCCCGGAGTGGCGAATGCGCTTGTCGCGCATCTGGGTCCGGATGTCCCCGGTAAACGAGTCGAGCCGCTTCGTGAGCGCGCCGCGCATGTCGACCTGGAACAGGAAGTGCACGCCGCCGCGCAGATCCAGCCCGAGGTACATCGGCAGCGCACGAATGGCGGTGAGCCAGGCCGGCGAGCGCGACACCAGGTTGAGGGCGACGGTGTAGGACGGATCATCCCGGGCGGGGTTGAGCTCAGCGTCGATGACGTCGCGTGCCTTGAGCTGCGTGTCGGTGTCGGCGAACCGGATCCGGATGGTGTTGGGATCCAGCTGGGTGCCGGTGTGGTCGATCTTCGCGCGGCGCAGTGCCGCCTCGGCCCGCCCGAGTGAATCCGAGTCGATCCGGACCGTCACCTTGGCGCTCGAAATCTGCACGGCCGGCGCCTCGCCGAAGAAGTTCGGCAGCGTGTACAGGAGGCCGAGCACGAGCGCGACGGCCACGGTCACGTAGACCCAGAAGGGATAGCGGTTCATTGCGGGGCGAAAGCGGCGTGAGACGTGAGGGGCGAGGAGCGGGAAATTCGGGGCCGAAGCGTTCTGCCGCGCCCGGTGCTCGTCACCTCGCGCTCAGAGCGACTTGAGGGTTCCCTTCGGCAGAACGGTCTGCACGGCCTGGCGCTGCACCACGATCTCGGTGTTCGCGGCGATCTCCACCGTGATGTAGGCGTCCGCGACCTTCGTGATGCGGCCGATCAATCCGCCGCCGGCGACGACCTCGTCGCCCTTCTGCAGGCCCTCGACCAGCGCCTTGTGCTCCTTGGCGCGCTTCATCTGCGGGCGCACCATGACGAACCAGAGCACGACGAACATGAGAATCATCATGATCGTCAGCGACATCGGATCGCCACCTCCGCCGGAAGCCGGGGCCTGCGCGTATGCGTGGCTGATGAACACGGTCGTCTCCGCTAGGTGTGTGAGAAAGCGCGGGATTATACCCCCGGGCGGCCCGGGAGGCGGCGCTAGTCGGTCGGTTCCCCGAGCTGACTGCGGGAGGCGCGCGTTTCGGCGGCGAAGGCGGCAAACCGGCCTTCACCGATGGCTGCCCTTGCATCGGTCATCAGGGTGAAATAGAAGTGCAGATTGTGGATCGTGCCGAGCCGGGCGCCCAGGATCTCGTTCGCGCGTTGCAGATGGTGCAGGTAGGCCCGCGAGAAGTGCCGGCAGGCATAGCACCCGCAATGCTCGTCGAGCGGCCGGGTGTCGGCGCGATGGCGCGCATTGCGGATCTTGATGTCGCCCGCGCGCGTGAAAAGCCATCCGTTGCGCGCGTTGCGCGTGGGCAGGACGCAGTCGAACATGTCGATGCCCGCGGCGATGCCGTCCAGCAGGTCCTCGGGTGTGCCGACGCCCATGAGGTAACGGGGCCGATCCGCGGGCAGGCGCGGCGCCGTGTGGCGCAGGATCCGCAGCATGTCCTCCTTCGGCTCGCCCACCGACAGCCCGCCGATCGCGTAGCCGTCGAAGCCCATGGCGGTGAGACCGGCCAGCGACTCGTCCCGCAGCGGCTCGTGCATTCCGCCCTGCACGATGCCGAAGAGCGCGTTCGGATTTCCCGCGTGTGCGGCCCGCGATCGCCCGGCCCAGCGCAACGACCGCCGCATCGATTCGGCGGCCTCGCGCTCGCTTGCCGGATACGGGGTGCAGTCGTCGAAGATCATGACCACGTCCGAATCGAGCGCACGCTGGATGCGCATCGACTCCTCGGGGGTGAGAAACATCCGGTCGCCGTTCACCGGCGACGCGAACTGCACCCCTTCCTCGGTGATCCGCCGCAGCTTGCCGAGGCTGAAGACCTGGTAGCCGCCCGAATCGGTGAGGAGGGGCCGCTTCCATCCCATGAACGCATGCAGCCCGCCGTGCGCCGCGATGACGTCCACCCCCGGACGCAGCCAGAGGTGAAAGGTGTTGCCGAGCACGATCGAGGCCCCGAGCTCGCCCAGCTCGGCGGGGCTCATGGCCTTGACCGTGCCGTAGGTGCCAACGGGCATGAAGACCGGCGTCTCCGCCACGCCGTGCGCGAGTTCGAGGATGCCGGAGCGCGCGTTGCCGTCGCGATGAGTGAGCGAGAACTTCACGCCGGGATTGTAACGACTGCGGTCACGAAGCCCCGTCACTCCGGTCGATCAGCATCGCGTCGCCGTAGCTGAAAAAGCGATATTGCCCGGCGATTGCATGCCGATAGGCGCGCCGGATCGGTGCCATGCCGGCGAACGCGGAGACGAGCATCAGCAACGTCGACCGCGGAAGATGGAAGTTCGTGATCAGGCGGTCGACGACTCGGAACCGGAAACCGGGCGTGATGAACAGGTCGGTCTCGGCGTGGCCCGGCGCGAGCGTGCCGTGCTGCGCTCTGCTTTCCAGTGCCCTGAGGGTGGTGGTGCCCACCGCCACGACATTGCGACCGCCCGTCCGCGCAGCCTCGACCGCGTCGATCGTCGCCTGCGGGACTTCGTACCATTCGCTGTGCATCCGGTGCCCGGCGATGTGCGTCGCACGCACGGGCTGAAAAGTGCCGGCGCCGACGTGCAGCGTGAGGAATGCGATCCGAATGCCCCCCGCCCGCAGCCGGTCGAGCATTGCGCGGTCGAAATGCAGCCCTGCGGTCGGCGCCGCGACGGCGCCGGGCGCGCGCGCAAAGACGGTCTGGTAGCGGACTTCGTCCGTGGCGTCCGGCACGTGCCCGATGTAGGGCGGCAGCGGAACCGATCCGAAGCGCGCGAGCAGTGACGGGACCGGGGCCGCGTCGAGAAAGCGGAGGTGAAAAAGATCGTCAACGCGGCCGGTCACCTCCACGTCGATCGCGTCCGCGAGGCGCAG
Organism: Betaproteobacteria bacterium; assembly: GCA_011391185.1. The sequence goes on along the minus strand of JAABRB010000080.1, from coordinate 5,261 downwards.
CCGCGCGCCGGCTGCCGGTGCATTGCTGGCACGGATCTGGGCGAGCGCATCGTGCGCGCCGAGCACGCGCTCGACGAGCACCTCGACGCGACCGCCCGTCGCGCGAACGCCCGGGAGGCGCGCCTTGATCACCTGAGTGTCGTTGAAGACGAACGTGTCGCCTGCCGCGACGAATTGCGGCAAATCGGCAAATCGGTGATCCGCGATCGTCTCGCCCGCAAGGCGCAGCAGGCGCCCGTCCGTGCGCGCCGCCGACGGGTGTTGTGCGATCAGCGCCGGGGGCAGTTCGTAGTCGAAGTCCGCGAGCGCGAGGCCGCTTGGTTGCTGGGGGTCGGTCATTGCAACATAATCGCGCACTCGTGCCGGGATGGCGGAACTGGTAGACGCACGGGACTCAAAATCCCGCGCCAGCAATGGCGTGAGAGTTCGATTCTCTCTCCCGGCACCATGGTTTGCAGAACTTTCCGCCCTCGACTGCCGGGCGCGGGATTTCGGCGGAGGCTAACATCCGCCTGGGGGCGGATGTTAGGCGCAGCGGCCGGAGCCAAAATCCGCCGGTCGCAATGGCGTGAGAGTTCGATTCTCTCTCCCGGCACCACGGGTTGCAGAACTTTCTGCCCTTGACTACCGGGCGCCCGGATTCTGCGAACATTGCCACCCCCGCGCCGGCGGCTATCCGGCGCCACGCCAGGAACCCCCACGATGAGCTCGCTCGCCCAGTCCGCCGCCGCGCTCGCCAAGCTGCGCGAGGTGTTCGGGCACGCCGGATTCCGCGGCGCGCAGGCCGAGATCGTGTCGCACATCGCGGCCGGCGGCGACGCGCTGGTGCTCATGCCGACCGGCGGCGGCAAGTCGCTCTGCTACCAGCTGCCCGCGCTCCTGCGCGACGGGACCGGCATCGTCGTCTCGCCACTGATCGCCCTGATGCAGGACCAGGTGGCGGCGTTGCGGCAATACGGCGTCCGTGCCGCCTTCCTCAACTCGACGCTGGACGCACGCGCGGCGGCTGCCGTCGAGCGCGCGCTCGCCGCCGGCAAGCTCGACCTCCTCTACGTTTCCCCGGAGCGCCTGTTGACGCCGCGCTGCCTCGAGTTGCTCGGCCGCGCCCGGCTCGCGCTCTTCGCGATCGACGAGGCGCACTGCGTGTCGCAGTGGGGTCATGACTTCCGGCCCGAGTACCTGCAGCTCGCGGTCCTGTGCGAGCGATTTCCCGGCATTCCGCGCATCGCGCTCACGGCGACCGCCGATCCGCACACGCGCCGCGAGATCCTCGAGCGGCTCGAGCTGGGCGACGCGCGGATGTTCGTGTCGAGCTTCGACCGGCCGAACATCCGCTACACCATCGTCGACAAGGGCGATGCGCGCGCGCAGATCCTCGGATTCATCCGCGAGGCGCATCAAGGCGCCGCGGGGATCGTGTACTGCCTGTCCCGACGCAAGGTGGACGAGACCGCGGAATGGCTCGCGGCGCAGGGCATGCGTGCGCTGCCCTATCACGCCGGCATGGACGCATCGGCCCGCGCGGAGCACCAAAGCCGGTTCCAGCGCGAGGAAGGGATCGTGATCGTGGCGACGATCGCCTTCGGCATGGGCATCGACAAGCCCGACGTGCGCTTCGTCGCGCACCTCGACCTGCCGAAGAGCATCGAGGGCTACTACCAGGAAACCGGCCGCGCCGGGCGCGACGGGCTGCCGGCCGACGCCTGGATGGCCTACGGCCTCGCCGACGTGGTGCAGCAGCGGCGGCTGATCGAGCTCTCCGACGCGGATGATGACTACAAGCGCGTCTCGGCCACGAAGCTCGACGCCCTGCTCGGGTTGTGCGAGACCGCCGGCTGCCGTCGCGTGCGCCTGCTCGCGTACTTCGGCGAAGCGAGCGCGCCGTGCGGCAACTGCGACAACTGCCTCGATCCGCCGCAGACCTGGGACGCGACGGTCGCCGCGCAGAAGGCACTCTCGGGGATCTACCGCACCGGCCAGCGCTTCGGCGCGGTCCACGTGATCGACGTCCTGCGAGGGAAGGCGAGCGATCGCGCGCACCGCCTCGGCCACGACCGGCTGCCGGTCTTCGGTGTCGGCGCGGACCTGGACGAGGTCGCGTGGCGCGGTGTGTTCCGCCAGCTCGTCGCGCTCGGTCTTGCGACGGTGGACCACGCTGCGCACGGCGCGCTCAAGCTCACCGAGGCGAGCCGGCCGGTGCTGCGTGGCGAGGTGCAGGTCGAGATGCGACCGACGGTCACGCGCGCGCGCCCGGCGCGCGGCGCCGCGCGCGCGGCCGCCGCCGACTTGCTGCCGCCCGATGCCGGGTTGCTCGAGCGGTTGAAAACCTGGCGCCTCGCGGAGTCGCGCGTCCAGGGCGTGCCCGCGTACGTGATCCTGCATGACAGCACGCTCGCCGAGATCGCGCGAAGGCGCCCGGGCAACCTTCGATCGCTTGCCGACATCGCCGGAATCGGCGCGAAGAAGCTCGAACGCTACGGACCCGCGCTGGTCGAAATCGTGCGCTGAGCGGGCTGAGCCTCCGCGCCGCCCCTCGGAGAGGAGGGGAAAAAGCTGTAGACCTCCCCTCCTTTTCAAGGAGGGGTGCACGCGCACGAAGGGGGTGGGGCCCCTTCGTCCCCACCTGGGCGGGGTGGTTTAGCCTCGGACGAGCGCAGCACACCACCCCGTCGCCTTCGGCGCCACCCCTCCTCGGAGAGGAGGGGAACCCCCCTTCCTTCGTACTTAGCGCTTTGCCGTGCCGAGGGTTTTGGGCACCGTTGCGGGCGGCGCGTCGTCGACACCGTCCCGGGGCAATTGCTCGAGGCGATAGCCGTGCTGGTAGATGGCCGACAGGCGCCAGCCGTTCTCCGGCAACAGCCCGAGCTTGGTCCTCAACCGGCTGACGTGGGTGTCGACCGTCCGGGTATTCAACTCGGGGGTGCGGCCCCACACCGTTTCCAGGATGTGGCCGCGCGAGACGAGATTGCCGACGTTCCGGAACATGAACGTGGCGAGGTCAAAGTCCTTCTGTGTGAGTTCGATCGCCTCGCCGTTGCGGATGACGAGCCGCCGGTCGGGGTCGATTTCGAACTCGCCCACACGAAACGCGGCGCGCGGCAGAGCGCGGCCGCCGCTGCGGCGGGCGAGCGCACCGATCCGGGCGAGCAATTCCTCCTTGCGAAGCGGCTTGACGAGGTAGTCGTCGGCACCCGCCTTGAGCGCCGTGACGATGTCCTGCTCCTCGTTGCGCGCGGTCGTGAAGAGCACGGGCACGCTTTCGTGGCCGTTCGCCCGCGCCCAGGTGAGCACCTCGTCGCCGTTCATGTCCGGCAGCTCCCAGTCGAGCACCAGCAGGTCGAAGCTGTCGTGCGCGAGGACGCGCATGAACTCGCGCGACCGGTCGAACGCGTGGCAGACATGACCGGCGCCGGAGAGCCACAGCCGGACGAGATCGCTCTGCGCGGGATCGTCCTCGAGTAATGCGATTCGCATGCTCAGCCGAACGTCAGGTCCACCGAGTCGAGATACTCGGTCAGGCGGGTCGCCGCCGCGTCGAGTCCTTGCGCGTCGCCCGACTTGGCCATGCGCTCGATCTCGGCGCCGAGCGAAGTGATGTCGTCGAATCCGTACGCGGAGCCGGAGCCCCGCATGGCGTGCCCTATGCCGCGCACCGTCTCGAAATCCTCCCGGTCGATCGCCTCGCGCAACCGGTCGGCGTCGCCGCGCCGGTGCGCAAGAAAACGCGGCGCCAGCTCACGCAACTCGGCCGGAATCTGTACCGTACGCCGGCCGATCGAAGTCGGAAAATCACCCATGCGGGAATTCTAGGGGCAGGCGCGGGGCCCCACGCGGGAATTTGCCCGCTGCAACGGCAACTCGCGGCGCAGCATTGTGCGGCGCGCGATCAGGAAGCGGCACTGCGCCGCGCTTCCGGCAGGACCTGACGCAGCGCGGCGCCCAGCGACTCGAACGTGACCGGCTTCGTGATGATTCCGTCACATCCGGAAGCCAGCGCGCGTTCCACCTCGACCCCCTCATGGTGGGCGGTGAGCGCGAGGATCGTGCCGGTATAGCCCCGCGTGCGCAGCACGTTGACCGCTTCGTATCCGTTCATCACCGGCATCTCGATGTCCATCAGCACGACGTCGAAACGACTCGCCAGCGCGGCTTCGACTGCCGAGAAGCCGTTCGTGACACTGGTCAGATCGAGCCCGAGCTTGCCCAGTTGCAGCTCCAGCAGCGCGCGGATGTCTTCGGTGTCCTCCGCCAGCAGTACGCGACCCGCGAGCGGATCACGCAACGCGAATGCATCGCTGATCGGACGCACCGTGGCCGGTTTTGCGGCCGCCTCGGTCGGCAGCCGCACGCGAAAGGTCGAGCCGGTGCCGACCTTGGACTCGACTTCCAGGGTGCCGCCCATCAGCCCGACCAGATTCCGCGTGATCGTGAGCCCCAGCCCGGTGCCGCCGTGACGCTGGGCCACCTTGGGATCCGCCTGCTGGTAGGGCTCGAAGATGCGCTGCAGCGCCTCTTCGGCAATGCCCGGACCGGTGTCCCGAACCTCGAACACGAGCGCGGCGATGTGCCAGGCGACGGTGAGCTCCGCCTGTCCGGCCTCGGTGAAACGCAGCGCGTTCGAGATCAGGTTGATCAGGACCTGGCGCACGCGGAACGCGTCCAGCATCACTGCCGCGGGAAGCGGCGTGGTCCGCGAGAACTTCAGGCGGATCCGCTTTTCCTCGGCGAAGGGGAGCATCGAGTTCACCACGCCCCGGCAAAGCTGGTCCGGGTCCTCGGGCGCGGGCGCGATCGTGAGCGTTCCTGCCTCGATTTTTGCGAGATCGAGGTTGTTGTTGACGAGCTGCAGCAGGTGCTCGCAGTTGCGCGCAATGATCGCGCTGTTCTTGATGCGCGCTTCCCGCCCGAGATCCTCGGTGAACTGGTTGACCTTGTTGAAGCCCATGATCGCGGTGAGCGGCGTCCGCAGCTCGTGCGTGAGATCGTTCAGGACCACTGTCTTGAGCCGGTTGGCTTCCTGGGCCGCGAGCGTCTCGTACCGCAGCCGCCGCCGATCGTCGTAGAGCAGGAAGAACCACACCGAGAAGACGATCGCGAGGGTCGCAAGTCCGCCGATGAGCGCGAACAGCCACCGGCTCTGGTAGCCGGCGGCAAACAACAGCGTTCCGGCAACCACGAAAAAAAGCGGCAGCGACACGAACGCGGCCAGGAAATGCCGGGGCGTCGCTTCCGCGCCACGCCGGAGCAACAGAACGCCGAGC
>JAABRB010000079.1 GCA_011391185.1 Betaproteobacteria bacterium | reverse complement strand
AAGCGCGCGGTGCTCGGCGACATGGCCGAGCTCGCGCGCCAGTCCGGAACCGTGATCAACGCCGTCATGTTCGGTGCCCTGGCGGGCGCCGGCGTCCTGCCTTTCCCACGCGCTGCGTGCGAGGCAGCAATCCGCAAGCAGGGCAAAGGCGCCGAGGCGAGCCTGCGCGGATTCGCGGCCGGTTTCGCGCATGCGTCCGGGGCTGCCGAAGCGCCCGTCGTCAGGGAGGAGAAGCACTGGCGTGGCCAGGCCGCGGCACGCGTGCGCGCGTCGTTCCCGGCCGAGACACACCGCATCCTGGAAGAGGGTGTCTCGCGCACGCTCGACTACCAGGACCAGGCGTATGCCGACCTTTACGTCGATCGCGTCGAACGCATTCTCGCCACGGAAAAGGCCGCCGGAGGCGCGTCGATCGGATTCCCGCTCACGAACGAGGCCGGGCGGCTCCTCGCGCTCTGGATGACCTACGAGGACATCATCCGGGTCGCGGATCTCAAGACCCGCCGATCGCGCTTCGAGCGCGTCCGCGCGGAAGTTGGCGCAAAACCGGACGAGCCGGTGGTGATCGTCGAGTATCTCAAACCCGGAATCGGCGAGATCAGCGACATCCTGCCCCGAGCGCTCGCGGGACCACTGCGCGCCTGGGGCAAGCGAAATGGCAAGTCACTGAATGTCGGAATCCACCTCAAGACATCGAGCGTATTCGGCTTCCTGCTGCTGCGCGCGATGGCGTGGCTGAGACCGCTGCGACGCATGACCTCACGCTACGGCGAAGAGCAGAGCCGCATGGCGAGCTGGCTCGCTGCCGTCGAGAAGGCGGCCGTCGGCGATGCTTCGCTCGCGTTCGAGGTGGCCCAATGTGCACGGCTGGTGAAAGGCTACGGCGACACGCATCATCGCGGCTGGAGCAATTTCGAGCGGATCATGGCGACCGTGGTCGAAGGCGAGCCGCAGCTCACGCCGACTGAGCGGGTCGCCGCGATTCGCAAGGCCCGGCTCGCTGCCCTCGCGGATGCGGAAGGCACCGAGCTTGCCAAGGAAATCGGTAAGGCAAAACCAGTCGTGTGGATGAAGGCAACGACCGGAAAGTAGATGTGCAATATCTTGAACCACCCCGTCCGCTTCGCGTCCACCCCTCCTTGAAAAGGAGGGGAAAAAGCCGTAACGATCCCCTCCTTTTCAAGGAGGGGTGCCGGGCGGTCGCCCGGCGGGGTGGTTACCTATTTGCTTCCTACTTCTTACTTCCTACCTCCTACCTCTTACTCCTCACTCCAAATGAGCAAAGTTTTTGAACACGATCAACCCGTGCGATTTTCGCACTGCGATCCGGCGGGGATCGTGTACTTCCCGCGGTTCTTCGACATGGCGCACGCCGCGATGGAGGACTGGTTCACGCACGGCCTCGGCCACGATCACTCGGAGCTCCTCATGGTCCGGCGCGTGGGCACGCCCACAGTGCACATCGAGTGCGATTTCAGGAAACCCTATCGGATGGGCGAGACACTTCGCTTCGAGTTGCAGGTGACGCGCATGGGCAATGCGTCGCTCGACCTCGCCTACAGCGGGAAGAAGGACGGCGTGGAGCATCTCGTGATCCGGCAGACGATCTGCTTCATCTCGCTCGCGGACGGTCGCCCGATTCCGATCCCGGAAGACCTGCGCCCCGCGATCGCCGCGTACGTCGCCTGAGTCGGAGCGCGCGCGGCGCGCAGCGCCGGGTCGATTAGACGGCCGCCCCGGTCTGGCGTAAATTACCCGTACCATCCGTACCACTTTCCGCGCGGCCGCGCGCGACCGCATTTCGAGGAGGCCCGATGTCCGCCGTTCCGAAACCGTCCAACCAGTCCGAGCGCCTGGCCTTCTACAAGAAGATCGGCAAGGCGAGCGTCACCCCCCTCTGGGAAGTCCTCCACAGCCTGATCACGCCGACGCCCAAGACCCCGTGCGTTGCGGCAATCTTCAAATGGCGTGAGCTCCACCCATGGGTCATGGAAGCCGGCGAACTCATCACCGCCCGGGAAGCCGAGCGACGCGTGCTCGTGCTGGAGAACCCGGGCATGCCCGGCGAATCGCGCATCACGCACACCCTGTATGCGGGCCTGCAGCTCATTCTTCCCGGCGAAGTCGCGGTTGCCCACCGCCACTCGCAGTCGGCGCTCCGATTCGTGATGGACGGCAACGGGGCGTATACCGCGGTGCAGGGCGAACGCGTGACGATGCGCCCGGGCGATTTCATCATCACACCGTCGTGGACCTGGCACGATCACGGCAACCCCGGCAACGAGCCGGTGGTCTGGCTCGACGGACTCGACGTCCCCATCGTCGAACTTCTCGATGCGCAGTTCCTGGAGCGTTTCCCCGACGATTCGCAGCCGACTTCGCGCACCGAGGGCGAATCGATCGCGCGCTACGGCGCGACCATGCTGCCGCTCGACCACAAGTCGACCAGCCAGACTTCGCCGTTGTGGTGTTATCCGTACGAACGCTCGCGCGAAGCGCTCGCCCGCCTCGCGAAATCCGAGGCGCCGCACCCGGTGCACGGCCACAAGCTGCGCTACGCGAATCCGGCCACCGGCGGGTGGGCAATGCCCACGATCGGCACGTTCATGCAGATGCTGCCCAGGGGTTTCTCGGGCAAGACCTACCGCTCGACCGATTCGACCGTGTTCACCGTCGTCGAAGGCAAGGGCCGCGTCACGTTCGGCGACGAGACGCTCCACTTCGAGCCCAAGGACGTTTTCATCATGCCGAGCTGGTGGGCCTACTCGCTGCACGCCGACAGTGATACCGTGCTCTTCAGCTTCTCGGACCGCCCGGTGCAGCAGGCGCTCGATCTCTGGCGCGAGGGAGAGTAAAGGGAAGGATGACCTGATCCGCCATTTCCAAGGGAGTACGTTGGGCCTTTATTCGCGATTCGCGCTTCCGCGGCTCATCCAGTTCGCCTGCGGCCTGAAGCCGCACATGCGGCAGCGCGCGAAAGTCGTTCCGTCCGCCACGGGCCGCGTGCTCGAAATCGGCATCGGGTCCGGACTGAATATCCCTTTCTACGATGCCGGGCAGGTTTCGCAACTCTGGGGGCTCGACCCTTCTCCCGACATCTGGGCGCTCGCAGCCGAGCCGGTGCGCAAAGTCGCATTTCCCGTCGAGTACCTGTCGGCCGGCGCCGAGTCGATCCCGCTCGACGCGGCCAGCGTCGACACGATCGTCATGACCTATTCGCTCTGCAGCATCCCGGACGTGGCGGCCGCGATGGCGGAGATGCGTCGGGTCCTGCGCCCGGGCGGTCGGGTGCTGTTCGCCGAGCACGGGCTGGCTCCGGACCCGGGCGTCCGCAAGTGGCAGGATCGCATCACGCCGCTGTGGAAGAAGATCGGCGGCGGATGCCACCTCAATCGCGACATTCCGGGCCTGCTGCGCGACGGCGGCTTCCGGATTACCAAGCTCGAGACGATGTATCTCCCCGGCTGGCGACCCGCCACCTTCAACTACTGGGGCGCGGCCGAGTAGGCGCAGGCAGCTCGCCGCGCTCGATCATCGCCTTGAGCGCCCCGCGATCGGCCTTGCCGGTGCGGCCCAGCGGCAGCGCATCTGCGAAGTGATACACGTCGGGCCACCGGAACTTCGGCAGCCGCGACGCGGCGTGCTCGCGAAGCGACGCCTCCGCGAGAACCCGGCCCGGCCGCGGCACCACCAGCAAGTGGATACGCTCGCCGAGAATCGCATCGGCAGCGCCAGCGGCCATTGCTGCGGCGACGTCCGGATGCGCGGCGAAAACCTGCTCGAGCTCGAGCGGCGAGATCTTGTTGCCGCCGCGCGAAATCAGTTCTTTCGCGCGCCCCACCAGCTCGACCACAGCGCCTTCGCGTACACGTGCCATGTCGCCGGTCCGGAACCAGCCGTCCTGAAGCGCCGCGGCGGTGAGGTCCGGCGCATCGAGGTAGCCATTCATGATGAAGGGCGTGCGAATCTGCAGCTCGCCCACCTCGCCGGCCGCGGCCGCTGCCCCGTCGGCGTTAGCAATGCGATATTCGACACCCGGAGACGGGCGACCGATGCAGCCGGAAAATCGCGCCTGATCCTCCGGAAGCAGGAAAAAGTCGGAAGTTGCAGTCTCGGTCAGGCCGTAGATGTCGACGAGGCTCGCGCGCGGGAAACGTGCCGCAATGTCAGCGGTGAGCGCGCGTCCGAGCGATTCCCCGCCGATCAGGATCTGCCGGAATCTTTCGTTGCGGCCCGCGGCGTCGAGGTCGGCCGGCGGATCGGCGGCGAGCGCCCGCATCATGGTCGGCACCACCGCGGCGCGCGCGACTTGCCCGTTCGCGACCGCGGCACAAAACAAGCGCGGGGTGAATTTGTCGTGCATTCGCAGCGTGCCGCCGGTGACGAGCGTGAGCAGGCTGACCCAGATGCCGAAGCTGAACGTGATGTTGAGCACGAGCAGCGTGGAGTCACCGGGTTCGAAATGCAACAGGCTGTCGATTGCGGCGAGCTTGCCCGCAAGTGCCTGATGCGAAAGCACGACGCCCTTGGGGCGCCCGGTCGACCCGGACGTGAAGATCACCAGCGCGGCGCCGGCCAGCACGGCACGCGGCGGCGGCGCGCCGTGACCGGAGATGAGCAGGTCGCCGGATTTCCGCCATTGCCCGGCAGTCGCGATCGGTCCATCCATTCTCGCGATGACGCGCGCCCCGGTCGCGGCCAGATGCTCCTGCACGACCGGGCCCGGGCTCGCGCGGTGCAGCGGAACGACCGCACCGCCCGCGCGCCAGACACCGAGAAACGCGACGAGATCGCCCGGATGATTCGACACGGGGACGAGGACCGGTTCGTCGGGCTCGAGGCCCGCGGCCCGGAGCGATGCCGCCAGCGCCTCGGCACGCGCGCCCAATTCCCCGTAACGCAGACCTACATCACCAGCGACCAGCGCCGGCGCCGCGCCGTCTTCTGCGCATCGATCGAGGACGAGCGCGGCCAGGTTCGGCGCAATCACCCGGAGAAGCGCTGGTCCCGCCACGCGATCGCGGCGCGCAGCCCCTCGGCGCGGGCAATCTCCATGAAGCGACGCTTGTCCGGCGAGCCGCGCGACTCGATGCCGTGGTCGATGTCGAGCGCGGCCGCGAGCGCCTCGCCCATCCCCATGATTTCGTAGGCACGGTTGATCGCCCGCTTCGTCTCGCGGACGAGGTCCGGATCGACCACGGCGACGCGGCGCGCCATCGCAAGCGCCGTTTCGACGTCGGTGCCCCGCGGCACGACGCGATTGACCAGTCCGAGCCGCAGCGCCTCCTGCGCCGTGATGTCGTCCATGCCGTTGAAGATGATCTCCTTCGCCTGCTTCGGGCCGGTCATCCAGGGCAGGATCATCGTCACGATCCCCGCGCCGAACCTGAGCTCCGGCTCGCCGAAGACGGAATCTTCGGCCGCGATCGTGATGTCGCAAGCAAGCGCGAGCTCGCAGGCGCCCGCGAGGCAATGGCCGTGCACCGCAGCGATGGTCGGCTTGGAGAGCGACCAGAATCGCATCGTCGCGCCGAAGTCGTCGTCGAGAATCTTCCGCCACGCTTCGGCGCCGGACGGTCGCGCTTCCATCTGCTCCTTGAGATCGAAGCCGGAGGAGAATGCGGATCCGGCGCCGGTCACCACCATCGCGCGCACGTCGGGGTCGCCCTCCGCCGCGTCGCACGCGCGATTGATCTCGTCCAGCATGGTCCGGTTCATCGCGTTCAGGCGCCCGGGCCGATCGAGCGTCAACAGAGCGACGTGGCCGGTGATCTCGTAACGAATGGTCGTGTAGGACATTGAAAACTTCGTGCGCTCAAGCGGCAGCGACCTCGCCAGCCGCGATGACGCGGTTCCGCCCCTCGCGCTTGGCGCGGTAGAGCGCGTCGTCGGCGGCTTTGAGCAGCGCCGGTCCGTCCTGAACATCCGGACCCATCGCCGCCACGCCGACGCTCACCTGGGCGTGAAGCGGCCGCCCGTCCTTTGTCTCGCCGCCCGGCACGAGCGGAGCTGACTCGATGCCGGTTCGCAGCCGCTCGGCGAGCAGGCATCCTTCCTCCAGCGTCGTATGCGGCGCCAGTACCAGGATCTCCTCGCCCCCATAGCGGGTCACGATGTCGGCCTTGCGGACGGCATCCAGCATGAGCGCACCAAGCGTGCTCAGCGCGCGATCCCCGACCGCGTGACCGTGCTGGTCATTGATCAGCTTGAAGTGATCCAGGTCGAGCAGCAGCACGGACAGCGGCAGCCCGTAACGCCGCGCCTTGCCCACCTCCTCCTCGAGTCGGCGGTCGAGGTGCCGGCGGTTGTAGATTCCCATGAGTGGATCGGTGATGCTCTGCTCCTCGAGCACCGCCACGCGCCGCACGTCGCGCGCCGTCTGCAGCGACACGAGCGTGACGAGCACGACGAAATAGCCGCCGAGGAAGTAGGCTGCCGGCACGAGCAGATCGGTGAACGACTGTCTTTCCGATTCGTCGATCACGAGGTATGCGACATAGGCGGCGACGAAAAAGAAGATCAGGGTCGCCAGCACCTGCCACTGTCGCCGGACAGTGCCGCCCGGAAGCTCGCTGACGAGGCGCCCTGCGGTGACGAGCGCGACGACCATCAGCACGGCCCCGACCGCGACCAGCCCGGTAGCGACCACGTCCAGCACTTTGCGCCTCGCGAGATAACCGAACGGTCCGAAGAGTGCTGCAAAGCGGGGCCAGGCGCAACTAGGGGCCGCCGGGGGGACGCGCCCACGCCTGAAAGCGCTGCATCCGGACGTGGTCACGAGCGCCCCTCGCTTTTCGAACATGTTCACCCATCGGGCCCGATGTCGGGTCGCCGTGCGGTGGGGCCGGTTTTACATCGGGCGGATTTACCCATACACTCCGACCTGCATCCCCCGATTGCTGAAACCCCGATTGCTGAAACCTCAATTCCCTGGAACTTCAGGCGATTGGGTTCAGACGCTGGGGGAGGCACCCAGGAGGCCGCGTCCCCGGGAACGCACGGGGACCGCAACCACAGTATGGAGGAGGAGATATGGACAATTATCGTTCGTTGACGCGTGCCTGGTTCACGGCCGGCATGCTGGCGCTGTTTGCAGCGTCCGCTGCCCTGATTGCTCCCGCGGCGAAGGCCGCCGACCCGATCAAGATCGGTTTCAGCATGGCACTGACTGGCGGCCTCGCAGGCGCCGGCAAGGGCGCGCTGATCGCGATGGAGATCTGGCGCGACGACGTAAACAAGGCTGGCGGCCTGCTCGGCCGACCCGTCGAGCTCGTCTACTACGACGACGCGACCCAGTCCGCCAAAATTCCCGGCATCTACACCAAGCTGCTCGAGGTCGACAAGGTCGATCTGGTGGTCTCCGCGTACGGCACCAACCTGATCGCGCCGGCAATGCCGATCGTGATGCGCAAGAAGCTCGTGTTCCTTTCGCTGTTCGGCCTGGCAGTGAACGACGAGTTCAAGTACGACCGCTATTTCCAGATCATGCCGGCGGGCCCTGAGCCGAAGCTGGACTGGACGAAGGGCTTCTTCCAACTCGCCATGGAGCAGAATCCGAAGCCCACGACCATTGCGATCGTCGCGGCGGACGCCGAGTTCGCGCTCAACGCGGCATCCGGCGCGCGCACGAACGCGTTGCGGGCAGGCCTCACGATCGTTTATGACAAGACCTACCCGCCGTCGAATACCGACTTCACGCCGATCGTGCGCGCCATCCAGGCGACCAACCCCGACCTCGTATTCGTTGCTTCCTATCCGCCCGACTCGGTCGGCATGGTAAAGGCCGCGAATGAAGTCGGCCTGAAGGCCAAGCTGTTCGGCGGTGGCATGGTGGGCCTGCAGTTCGCGGGAATCCAGAAGAACCTCGGGCCGCTGCTGAACGGCATCGTGAACTACGATTTCTGGGTCCCCGAGCCGACGTTGAACTTCCCGGGCGTCAAGGAATTCCTCGCCAAGTACCAGGTAGCGGCGAAGGGCAAGGGCGTTGATCCGTACGGCCATTACCTGCCGCCGTATGCCTATGCGTACCTTCAGGTCCTCGGGCAGGCGGTCCAGGCGACCAAAGGTCTCGACCAGGACAAGATGGCCAAGTACATCCACGCCAACACGTTCGACACGGTGGTCGGCAAGGTGAAGTTCGGCAAGAACGGCGAATGGGCGTCGACCCGCGTGCTGCAGGTCCAGTTCCGCGACGTGAAGCCGGACAACATCGAACAGTTCGCCGGCCCGGGCAAGCGCATCGTGCTGTACCCGAAGGACTGGAAATCGGGGGACATCGTCTACCCGTTCAAGAAGTAGTCCAGTCGCGTAGCGACTCCGCACGACGGTGTTCACAGCAGATCTACTGGCGAACGCCGTCGTCTCGGGAGTGCTGCTCGGCGGCTTCTACGCCGCCGTGGCGATCGGGCTGGCCATCATCTTCGGCCAGCTCGACATCGTCAACATCGCCCACCCGGCGTTCGTCATCGTCGGCGCCTATACCGCCTATTTTTTCAATTCCCGGTTCGGGTTCGACCCGGTGCTGATCGGGGTGCTGGCCGCCCCGATCTTCTTCCTGGTGGGGGCGGGCATCTACCGCATCTACTATGCGGCGTTCGAGCGCACCGGACAGGAGTCGCTCTCCGGCCTCGCGTTCTTCTTCGGGATGATGTTCATCATCGAGGTCGTGCTGATTCTGGTCTACGGCGTCGACTACCGGCTGGTTTCGGGCAGCTACACCGGTGGGTCATGGAACATCGGTTACGTCGACTTTCCGCTGCGGTTGCTGGTGCCATTCGTCGTGTCAGTGGCGCTCACTGCGGGCGTCTATCTCTATCTTTCGCGCACGTTCATGGGGCGCGCGATCCAGGCCGTCGCCCAGGATCGCCTCGCGCTGCAACTGATGGGCGCCAATCCGATCACCGTCAAGCAATGGGCCTTCGGCCTGGGGATCGCAACCGCCGCGATTGCCGGGGCGCTACTCATCATCATCGGCCCCGTGGAACCCTCGGTCGGCCGGCTCTACATCGGCCGGGCGTTCGCCATCGTGGTGCTCGGTGGCATGGGCAGCATTCCGGGAATGTTCATCGCCGCGCTGATCCTGGGAATCGTGGAGTCGCTCGTGACCACGTTCGGAGGTCCATCCTGGGCGCCGGCGGTCGCATTCGGCCTCCTGCTCGCAACGCTCGCGTTCCGGCCGTCCGGACTCTTCGGCCGCTAGAACCCATCTCATAATGCGACTGCATTCGCAATCGAGGGGTATACGAGGGGCGCAGCCCCTTGTTCGTTCGGGGATATACAAGGGGCAGGAAGGGGTGAGGGAGCCCCTTCCTTTCCCCCTCCGCTCCCCTTATCCGTACGCCCGCTCGTTCCTGAAGAAGCTCGGCCGCGATTTCGAGGAAGCTTCTGAATGAAAATAAGCGTCTTCTGGGTCGTCGTGGTCGCAATCTTCATCGGCGGCCTGGTCTTCGCGCAGTTCGCGGGCAACGATTATTACTTCACCGCCCTCTACGTGATCCTGCAGGCCACCATCATGGCGGTCGCGTGGAACATCCTGGGCGGGTTCACGGGCTACGTGAACTTCGGCAGCGCCGCGTTCTTCGCCGTGGGCGCGTACACGGCCATCGCGCTCGACAAGGCGCTCGGCCTGCCCCTGCCCCTGCTGATCCTGGCCGCGGCAGTGGTATGCGGTCTCATCGGCCTGGGCGTGGGCTACCTCACGCTGCGACTGAAGGGCGTGTATTTCGCCATCGCCACCCTGGCCATGGCAATCGTGTTCGAGACCCTGATCAACAACTGGTCGTACGTGGGCGGCGCGCGCGGCGCGTACCTCCTCACTCCGGAGAACCATCTCTGGTTCAGGAGCTACATCCATATGATCTTCATGGTGATGCTCGTGCTGACGCTCGCGGCGGTGGCGATCTCCCGCAAGCTCAATTCGTCGCGTCTCGGACGCGGCCTCGCGGCAATCCGGGACGACGAGGTTGCCGCCGAATGCGCGGGCGTTCCAACCCTGCGCCTCAAGCTCATCTCGACCACGTTGATGGGCGCCCTGATGGGCGTCGCGGGCGCGCCTTATCCCTTCTTCGTGACGTTTGTCGACCCGATCTCCGCGTTCAATCTCTTCATCGCCGTCAATTCGATCGCCATGCCGATGATCGGCGGCACGGCGCACTGGATGGGGCCCGTGATCGGGGCCCTGCTGGTCGGCACGACGCAGGAGATCATCACCGTAAACGTGTCGTCCGAGCTCAACGTGCTCCTGGTCGGGATCATGCTGGTGCTGTTCATCACCCTCGCACCCCAGGGCGTCGTCGGGCTGTGGCAGAAATACCGGGCGAGGCGCAAGCCATGACCGAGGTTGTTCTGCAGGTCGAAAACCTTTCCAAGCACTTCGGTGGCTTCACGGCGCTGCGCAACGTCGAGCTGCACATCAGCGCAGGGGAACGGGTCGGCCTGATCGGGCCGAACGGATCGGGCAAGACCACCATGATCAACTGCATCTCGGGCGCGCTCTTCAACGACGAGGGCACCATCACCTTCGAGGGCCGCGACATCACCCGCTTGCCACCCCACCAGCGCGCCATCCTGGGCATTGCGCGGAGCTTCCAGATTCCCAAGCCGTTTCGCAGCATGACGGTGCTGGAAAACCTGCGCGTGCCGCTCGAATATGCGGCGCACTCCCGCGCGGCGCACCGACGCATCGACGACGAGGCGATGGACGTGCTGGAACTCATCGGCCTCAAGAATCGCGCGAACGAGAACTCTGCAGGCCTCACCCAGGTGGACATGCGCAAGCTGGAGCTGGCGCGCGCACTGGCCGCCAAGCCGCGCCTGCTGGTTTCGGACGAGGCGATGGCGGGTCTTTCGAGTTCCGAGGTGGATGAGATTCTCGAGATTCTGTTTGCCCTGAACGCGCGCGGCGTGGCCGTGATCATGATCGAGCACATCATGCGGGCAGTCATGCGCTTCTCCGAGCGCGTGCTGGTGCTGGATGCGGGCCAGAAGATCGCCGAGGGCACTCCGAAGGAGATCGTGCACAACCCCGACGTGGAAAGGGCCTACCTTGGCGAGTAGGCTCGTCGCCAACAACGTGGAAGCCGGTTACGGCTCCGTACGCGTGCTCCACGGCGTGTCGGTTGCGGTCGACCCGGGCGAGACGGTCGTGCTGCTCGGATCGAACGGCAACGGCAAGAGCACGCTGATCAAGTGCATCATGGGAATCGTGCAGCCGACCGGCGGCGAAATCTGGTTCGAGCGCGACGGCGAGCGCATCGATCTCATCGGCAAGTCACCCCAGGAGATCGTCGACCTCGGGATCGCCCTGGTGCCGGAGGGACGGCGCCTGTTTCCGAAATTGACCGTGGAGGAGAATCTGCTGCTCGGCGCCTTCCGCCCGGAAGCGCGTTCGAAGATCGACAGCAATCTCGCATTCGTCTTCGAGGCGTTCCCGCCGCTCCGGGAACGGCGCAACCAGCTCGCCGGAAACATGAGCGGCGGCGAACAGCAGATGGTCGCCGTGGCGCGCGCGCTCATGTCCGATCCGAAGATCCTGCTGGTGGACGAGCCCTCGGTGGGCCT
>JAABRB010000078.1 GCA_011391185.1 Betaproteobacteria bacterium | reverse complement strand
CCCCTTCCCTCGGAGCGGCTTTTGCTCTCCGCCCCTCTCGCAGGGCTTGCGCCCCGCAGCGGTACTATGAAGGCTCTGCCTCCTGCACAGCTCACCGCCTCCGCGCAGGTCTCCCCGCTTACTGCGCCAGATCTTCTGCTCGTTCCGCCTCCAAGCACGTGGGCTGCCCCGGCATCGCTTCATTCACCACCGCAGCGTGCCAAGCGAGTTCCGGACTTCGCCCTCAGGGTGTGGGCTCGTCGCAGCGCCCCGCCGAATCGAGTTCGTCATCCTACAGACCGAGCATTCGCCTCCAGTTGCTTCCCACCCCGCCTTGCGGCGACGCAGTTACCATCGACTACGGGGCTGTGGCTCACCCCGGCGCGGACTCTCACCGCGCTGATCTGGCGCCCTCACGGGCGCACACCCCGTCGCCTTCGGCGACACCCCTCCTCCCCGAGGGAGGAGGGGAAAGCGCTTTACAGGCTAGGTCTTTGAAAGCTGCTTGAGCGCCTGTCGGATGCCGTCGGCAACCGACAGGCTCTCGGGCAGCTTCTTCACCGCGCCAAGGGCCTCCTTTTCGCTGTAGCCGAGCGCGATGAGCGCGCGCAGCACGTCGCTCGCGGCCGGTGCGGGGCGCTGCACGGAGATTCCCGCAAGCGACTCCGCGCCCAGCTTGTCCTTGAGCTCGAGCAGCAGGCGCTCGGCAGTCTTCTTCCCGATGCCGGGGACTTTCGTGAGCCGCCCGGTGTCCTGGGAAATGACGGCCGCGGAGAGCTCTGCGACGCTCATGCCGGAGAGCACGGCGAGCGCAGTGCGCGCGCCGACCCCCGCGATCTTGAGGAGCTGCCGGAAAAGCCGCCGCTCCGCTTCGGTACCGAACCCGTACAGGAGATGGGCGTCTTCCCGCACCACGAGGTGCGTGAGCAGCGTGACCCGCTCGCCGGTCGCGGGCAGGTTGTAGAAGGTGCTCATCGGCACCTCGACGTCATAGCCGACGCCGTTGGCGTCGACGAGGATCTGCGGCGGGTGCTTCTCCAGCAGCACGCCCTGGATGCGGCCGATCATACGAGGCGTCCCCGGCGAACGCGATAAGCGTGCGCCACCAGGACGCCGCGCGCGACAGGATGAGACGCATGGCGCCCGCCCCATCCCTGCCCGCCGTGCGCATGGCAGATCGCGCAGGCGAGCGCATCGGCGGCGTCCGCACTGGGATGCCCGGGAAGGCGCAGCAAGCGCTTGACCATCTCCTGCACCTGCTCCTTGCGGGCGTGTCCGGTTCCGACGACTGCCTGCTTGATCTGCAGCGCCGTGTATTCCGCGACGGGCAGCTTCGCCAGAACGACCGCGGAAATCGCCGCGCCGCGCGCCTGGCCGAGCAGGAGCGTGGATTCCGGATTGACGTTGACGAACACTTTCTCCACCGCGACTTCGCCGGGGCGGTGGATCTCGATCACCTCGCCGAGCGACTCCAGAATCACCGCCAGACGCTCCGGGAGCGTTCCGGCATGCGGCGCCCTGACGCATCCGCTCGCGACATACGCGAGGCGCTGGCCGGTCTTGTCGATAACGCCGAATCCCGTGACCCGAAGGCCCGGGTCGATGCCGAGGATGCGGACGGTGTCGTGGGCCACCGACGCTTTCACGCCTCGATCGCCGCGGTCGCGTAGACGTCTTGCACGTCGTCGAGGCTTTCGAGCGCGTCCAGCAACCGTTGCATTTTCTGCCCGTCTTCGCCCGCGAGCACGTTCTCGACCGACGGACGCATGGTGACCTCCGCCATTTCCGGCTTCAGGCCGGCCGTATCGAGCGCCGCCTGGACCTTCGGAAAATCGCCCGGTGCGCAGATGACTTCGACCGAGCCGTCTTCGTTCGCCACCACGTCCTCGGCGCCCGCATCGAGCGTGGCTTCCATGACCCGCTCCTCGCTCGTGCCCGGCGCGAGCAGGAAAAGGCCGCAATGCTTGAAGAGAAAACTCACCGAGCCGTCGGTACCGAGATTTCCGCCGTGCTTCGTGAACGCATGCCGCACGTCGCCGACAGTGCGCGTCCGGTTGTCGGTGAGGCAATCCACGATCACCGCGGCGCCGCCGATCCCGTAACCTTCGTACCGGATTTCCTCGTACGCGACGCCCTCGAGCTCGCCCGTCCCGCGCTTGATCGCGCGCTCGATGGTGTCGGCGGGCACGTTGCCCGCCTTCGCCTTGTCGATCGCGAGCCGCAGCCGCGGATTGAAGCCCGGATCGTTGCCGCCCAGCTTCGCGGCAACGGTTATTTCCCTGATCGCGCGCGTGAAAACCTTGCCGCGCTTGGCGTCAGATACCGCCTTCTTGTGCTTGATGTTGGCCCATCGGGAATGTCCAGCCATAACCGTCGGTGCGAATCGAATCCGAGTCAGGAAGCCTATAATTCTACGCTTGCCGCCTCCGGCCATCCCCCGGCTTTTTGAGAACTCCCCATCCATACCGCAAAAGGAAGCTCCCGATGACTGCGCCGCTGCCCGTCGCCCAGGCCGAAAGCATCGAACTCGCTTTGCTGCCGGCCCTCGCCAACCGCCATGGCCTGATTGCGGGTGCGACGGGGACCGGGAAGACCGTGACCCTCCAGGTGCTCGCCGAGCGGTTCTCGTCGATCGGCGTGCCGGTGTTCATGGCCGATGTCAAAGGCGATCTCTCCGGTATGGCGGCGGCAGGCGCGCCGTCCGAGAAAATGAAGCAGCGGCTCGCGACCCACGGGTTCGCAGAACCCAAGTGGAGCGCCTGCCCGGTCGCATTCTGGGATGTCTTTGGCGAGCAGGGCCATCCCATCCGGGCAACCGTCTCGGACATGGGGCCGCTGCTGCTCGCGCGCATGCTCGGCCTGAACGACACGCAGGAGGGCGTGCTGACCCTCGCCTTCAAGGTCGCCGACGACAACGGGCTCCTGCTGCTCGACATGAAGGATCTGCGCGCGATGCTCGAGTTCCTGGCGCAGAACGCGAAGACCCTGCAGACCGGGTACGGCAACATCTCGGCGGCCTCGGTCGGCGCAATCCAGCGCGGGCTGCTGCAGCTCGATCAGCAGGGCGCCGACCGGTTCTTCGGCGAGCCGATGCTCGACATCGCCGACCTGATGCAGGCGGCGGGCGGCCGCGGGGTGGTGAACATCCTCGCCGCGGACAGGCTGCTCAACTCGCCCAGGCTCTATGCGACGTTTCTGCTCTGGCTGCTCGCCGAGCTCTTCGAGAAGCTGCCCGAAGTGGGCGATCCCGAAAAGCCGAAACTCGTGTTCTTTTTCGACGAGGCGCACCTCCTGTTCGACGAGGCGCCGAAAGCGCTGCTCGACAAGATCGAGCAGGTCGTGCGGCTGATCCGGTCGAAGGGCGTCGGGGTGTTCTTCGTCACGCAGAATCCGCTGGACATTCCGGAGACGGTGCTCGGTCAGCTCGGCAATCGCGTGCAGCATGCGCTGCGCGCATTCACGCCGCGCGACCAGAAGGCGGTCAAGACCGCGGCCCAGACGATGCGCCAGAACCCGAAGCTCGACACTGCGCAGGCGATCACCGAGCTCGCGGTCGGCGAGGCGCTCGTGTCGCTGCTGGACGAGAAAGGCCGGCCGACCGTCGTCGAGCGCGCGTTCGTCTTCCCACCCGCCTCGCAGATCGGTCCGATCACGGCGGACGCGCGGAAGAAAATCATCGCCGGGTCGGTGATCGCGGGACACTACGAGAAGGCGGTGGACCGCGAATCGGCCTACGAGATGCTCAAGGCACGGACCGGGGAGCAGGCGAAGACCGGCGCACCGACGACGCCCGTGCCCGGTGCGCCACAGAGTGGTGGTGGCGCGCTGAGCGACATCCTGTTCGGCTCCACCGGGCCGCGTGGCGGCAAGCGCGAGGGCATGCTCGAAGCGGCCGCGAAAAGCGCGGCGCGCTCGGCGGGCTCGCAGCTCGGCCGCTCGATCCTGCGCGGCTTGCTCGGTTCGATCCTCGGCGGCGCCAAGAAGCGCTAGACCCTCCCCCGTAGCG
Source organism: Betaproteobacteria bacterium (assembly GCA_011391185.1). The sequence continues at coordinate 7,825 of JAABRB010000078.1, read as the reverse complement.
CCTCCGTGTCCGACGCCTCGCCGGCTGCGACCGTGCCCGCGCCTCGCGCCAGTCGTCTCAGCTACGGTGCGGGCGGCATCGCGCTCGCGCTCGTGGGCGTGCTCGCGTTTTCGCTCAAGGCGATCGTCGTCAAGCTGATCTACCGCTACGACGTCGACCCGGTGACGCTGCTCGCCTTGCGCATGGTGTTTGCCCTGCCGTTCTTCATCGCGGCGGCGTGGTGGGCCAATCGCGGCGTCTCTGCGCCACCGCTCACCGCGCGCGACACCGCGCTGATCGGCGCGCTCGGGATTCTCGGCTACTACGCGGGCAGCCTGCTCGACTTCATCGGCCTGCAGTACGTCTCGGCCGCCCTCGGCCGCCTCGTTCTCTTCCTCTACCCGACCGTCGTCGTGATCCTCTCGGCGATCTTTCTCGGGAAGGCGATCACGCCACGGATCGCCGCGGCGCTCATCGTTTCGTATCTCGGCATCGCGCTGGTTCTGTCCCGGGCCGCCCTGGAGCAGCAGCCGAACATCGCCCTCGGAGCGGCCGTCATCTTCTGCGGCGCGCTCACCTACTCGGTGTACCTCGTCGCGGGCAGCCGCGTGGTGCAGCGGATCGGCTCGATGCGCTTCACCGCACTCGCGATGTCGGCGGCCACCGCCGTGTGCATCGGTCATTTCATTGCGGCACGGCCCTTCGCCGCGCTGGCGCTCCCGCCCGACGCCTACGCGCTCGTGCTGTTGCTCGCCACGCTTTGCACGGTGCTTCCGGTGTTCGCCACCGCTGAAGCGCTCCGTCGCGTCGGCGCGAACCTCGTCGCAATCGTCGGCGCCGTGGGCCCCGTCGCGACGATCCTGCTAGGGTTTATCATTCTCGATGAGACGTTGACCGTGCTCCAGCTCGCCGGGGCGCTGCTGGTGGTCGGTGGCGTCCTGCTGGTCACGATGCGACCTGCAAACTAGAAATCGCGGCAGTGCTTCTTCACGCAAGTGGGGTTGTACGAACAAGGGGCGAGCCCCTTGTAGATCCTCTCGGTTGCCATGGCAGCCGCATTTTGAGATAGCTTTCCGGATACAAGAGGAGAACGGCAATGGATCTCGGAATCAAGGGCAAGCAGGCAATCGTCTGCGCGGCCAGCAAAGGCCTCGGGCGCGGTTGCGCGCTCTCTCTCGCGCGGGAAGGCGTGAACGTCACCATCATCGCGCGCGGCAAGGAAGCGCTGGAGCAGACCGCTCAGGAATTGCGCAAATTCGGCGTCAAGGTGAATGCCATCGCCGGGGACGTGACGACGCCGGACGGCCGCGCCGCGGTGCTCGCCGCCTGCCCGGAACCGGATATCCTGGTGAACAACGCCGGCGGGCCGCCGCCCGGCGATTTCCGCAAGTGGTCGCGCGACGACTGGATCAAGGCGCTCGACGCCAACATGCTGACGCCGATCGAACTGATCAAGGCCACCGTCGACGGCATGATTGCGCGCAAGTTCGGACGGATCGTCAACATCACTTCGAGCGCCGTGAAATCCCCGATCGACGTGCTCGGCCTCTCGAACGGCGCACGCACCGGGCTGACCGGGTTCGTCGCCGGGCTTTCCCGCAAGACGGTGCTGCACAACGTGACGATCAACAACCTGCTGCCGGGCGCATTCGATACGGATCGGCTGAAGTCGAACTTCGTGTCCAGCGCAAAAGCCGCGGGCAGCACGCCGGAGGCTATGCGCGAGGCGCGCCTTGCCGCGCAGCCCGCCGGACGCTTCGGCAACGCCGAGGAGTTCGGCGAGCTCTGCGCATTCCTGTGCGGTGCGCAAGCGGGATTCATGACGGGACAGAACTTCCTGATCGACGGCGGCGCCTATCCGGGCACGTTCTGACGGCAGGGGACTGGTGAGCGCGACCCGAGCCGCCGAGGAGGAACTCGCGTTCGCGCGCGGGTTCCAGCTGACGCGCGTGCCGCCCGATTTCAGCGACGATCCCTATTCCTACTACGCTATCCTGCGGCGGCATGACCCCGTTCACGCGCTTGAAGGGGGCGGCGTGTTCCTCACGCGTTACGAGGACGTCGTCGCGGTGTACCGCGATCCGCATGCCAGCTCGGACAAGAAGACGGAGTTCGGGCCGAAGTTCGGCGCAACCCCGCTCTACGAGCATCACACCACCAGCCTGGTGTTCAGCGATCCACCCCTGCACACGCGGGTGCGCCGGCTGATCATGGGGGCGCTCAATCAGCGGGCGATCGCCCGGATCGAGGGCGGGCTCGTCACGCTCGTTGACGGCCTGCTCGATCGCATGGCCGAAAAGCGCCGCGTCGATCTGATCGAGGATTTCGCCACGGAAATCCCGATCGAGGTGATCGGCAATCTCCTCGGCGTGCCACGCGCCGAGCGCGGCCCGCTGCGCGGCTGGTCGATCGCGATCCTCTCGGCGCTCGAGCCCGCGCCGGATGCGGCACTGCTCGAGCGTGGGAACCAGGCAGTGCGCGAATTCCTCGACTACCTTGCGGTGCTCGTCGCCGACCGACGCAGGCATCCCGGGAATTTCGAGACGGACGTCCTCACGCGTCTCATCCAGGGTGAGCCGAACGGCGAGCGCCTGACCGAGACCGAGCTTTGTCACAACTGCATCTTCATGCTGAACGCCGGTCACGAGACGACCACCAATCTCATCGGCAACGGCATGCACGCACTCTTCACCCACCGCCGCGAGCTCGAGCGGCTGGTCGCCGATCCGGGGCTGATTTCGACGGCGGTCGAGGAGCTGCTCCGTTTCGAGCCGCCCCTGCAACTCAACAACCGGCTCGCGACGGCGGCCATGCAGATCGGCGGCCGGATATTTCCCGCCGGCACGTTCATCACGCTGGGCATCGGCGCCGCAAACCGCGATCCCGATCAGTTTCCGGATCCGGATCGGCTCGACGTCGGCCGCAAGCCGAATCGTCATGTCGCATTCGGGCACGGCGATCACGCCTGCGCCGGAATGAACGTCGCGCGTCTCGAAGGGCGCGTCGCGTTCGGGCGGCTGCTCGCACGCTTCCCGCGGATCGAGCCGGACGGCGCCCCGGAGCGCGACCGGCGCGTGCGGTTCCGGGGTTTCCGGCATCTGCCGGCGAGGGTTGCCTAGCGACATCCCCTCCTTTTCAAGGAGAGGTGCCGGCGGAGCCGGCGGGGTGGTTCAGCCTTCGATCGTCGCTGCGAACCACCCCGTCCGCTTCGCGTCCACCCCTCCTTGAAAAGGAGGGGAAAAAGGCTTAAACCCTCCCCTCCTTTTCAAGGAGGGGTCCGCCCGAAGGGCGGGGGGTGGTTGGGGCTTCGATCAGCGCTGCCCACCACCCCGTCCGCGACGCGTCCACCCCTCCTCGAAGAGGAGGGGAAAATTCTTTAACCCGCCCCTCCTCGGATAGGAGGGAAAAGAAATAATCCTCCCTCAACCCTACGCGGGTTTCTCCCAGCCCGGCTTCGTGCCGGGCAGGCGCTTGCCGGTGCCGCGAATCGGCACCGTGGGAAGTGCGAAACCCTGATTGAAGGCCGCGCGGGCGACGATGGTGAACTTCAGAAACCAGCCGGCGCCCGCTGCTGCGACGCCGGCAACGAATGCAATCGCGTTTGCGGCACCGTGCTCCGGAATGGCCAGGGGCAGCAGCACTGCCGGTGCCCAGTTGCCGCCCAGGCTGAAGACGCGGTCGATACCCGCGAGCACTGCGAGCGCGCCCTTGGGCGCACCGCTCCTGGCAAGCGCGCGGCGATACTGCCGCCACATCAGGTCGCGCACGATCAGCACGACGACGAGCGCCGCGATCAGCCACCGTGAAGCGAGGTTTCCGGTCACCGCCAGCGCGGCGACTGCGAGGCCGGCGCCCTCGGCGAGTCCGGTCGCGATCACCAGCGGAACGATCGCCGGTTCGCGCCAAGCGGGGATGCCCTTTGACGCCTTCAGGATGCGCGCCTGGCAGTAGAGATAGAGCGCCGCCGGCAGCGCAGCGCCCACAACGAACCCGATTGCGCCGGTCCATGCCGCCGCAATGGCGACAATGAAGAGCGGTCCGGCCACCAGAGACTCGCGTGTCATCCATGAAGTCTGCGGATTAAAGACCACATTGATCGCGCGCCACGGCTTCCCGATCTCCACCCACACCCAGAAAAGACCGAACGCGACGCACGCGAGCGCGCCGAGCGCGAGGCCCCGGTATGCCGCGCCGCCCACAAACGCCGCCGCGATCAGGAGCCCGGTTCCGGTGCCTCCGCCGATGAAGTTGAGCGAGGCGCGCCAGTCCCAGTTGGTCTGGTGCCAGGGGCGCACGCTCGCGGGCTGATTGCGGTTCATTTCTCGTCGACGACGTAGAAGATATGCGGATCGGTCCCGAGCTCCTCGTGCATCCGGAACCACTCCGTCCCGGCCACCTTCTTCGACACGTTGCTCTCGGGATCATCGAGGTCGCCGAAGGTGTAGGCATTCGTGATGCAGGAGTTCACGCACGCGGGCGTCGCCTCGGGGTCGACACCCGGCCTGAGCCCTTTCGCGAGGCCGTCGTCGATGCGATCCACGCACCACGTGCACTTGGTGGCGACCGACATCCGCTTCGGGTCGTAGCGCGCCTCCTCGGACCTGCTCGGCGCATCGCCGTAGGCGAACTCGCGCTCGTGCACGATGTGACGCGCCTGGTAGGGACACGCAACAGCGCAATACCCGCAGCCGATGCAGAGATCGTAGTCGATCGTGACGATGCCGTCCGGACGTTGCTTGGTCGCCGTGGACGGGCAGACGTGCATGCACGGCGGATCGGCGCAATGCATGCAGCCGACCGGCACGAACGTCCGCTTGACGTCGGGGAACTCGCCCTGCTCGACGTCGAGCACCTTGCGCCACTGCACGCCGGGCGGCGTGGCGTTCGCGTGCCGGCACGCGGTGGTGCACGTCTGGCACCCGACGCAGGCGCGCAGATCGATGGACATTGCCCAACGCGTCACGCGGCCATCCTCCGGACCGACACACGCACCAGGTCCGCAGCCGAGCCCGTCGCGTCGGTGAGCGCGATCGACATCGGCACGAGCGCATTCATGCTCGGCGCCTTCATGTCCTTGGCGTACGGCGTCGCCCAGTGGTCGAATTGGCCGATCATCAGCAGTGTGTCGGGCCGAATGCCCTGGCGCAGGATTGCCGGTCCCTGGGTGCCATGCAGGTAGGATCGCACCTCGACGAGGTCACCTTCCTCGATGCCGAGCCGCTCGGCGGTCGAAGTATTGATGACCACGCCGCCGTGGCCGCGCATGTTCTTCGACACCTCGTCCATGAGCGGGATGCCGGCATTGCCGCCCCACGCGTATTGCATCGAGCGCGTGGTCACCAGCCAGAACGGGTATTCCACTCCGCGGGCGTGCAGGGTCGCGTCCTTTTCCCAGATGCCCGGAAAATCCTTGCAGGCCGGCAGCGTCTGGTACTCGGTGAGCTGCGTGTTCCACCATTGAATGTCGCGCTCGTGCAGGCGATTCCCGAGCTCGACGCCGTGCCGGTAGAGCCGCTCCTGGAACGGCATCTCGAAACGGATGCCCTGGTTGCGGAGCTCCCTGAATAAATACCATGTGAGTCGCGAAATCGGCCGCGTGCGATAGCCGTTCGATTTGAACCAGTCGAGCCCGTCGTCCGCTTTCCCGTGCGTCAGCTCCGCGCTCGCCGCGCGGCAGACATGGTCCCAGATCTTGTCCGCCGGATGCTTCTCATCGGTGGCCAGCTGGAAATCGTAGCCGTCGCCCGAGAGCGGCGCGCACGCCGCGCCGCGGTTGATCGCGCGGTTGTACTTCTCGAGCAGTCCGGTGCGTGCCGCGAGCTCGGTGGCGAGATCGGTGAAATCGCGTGCCTCGCCCTGCGGCTTGACCGCCGGCTGGCGCAGCGCGAAACCCTCATGGTCCCAGAACTGCTCGATGAACTTGGTGCCGCCGATCCGGATGAGCTGCAGGCTCTCGAGGTCGGTCGCCTCGGGCAGCAGCACGTCCGCCATCCAGTTCGTCTCGTCGACCGTGTAGGCGAACGCCACCGTGAAAGGAAACTCCGCGATGCGACGCGTCAGTGCGACGGTGTCCCAGAACGAGATCGCCGGGTTGGTGCGATACACGAACCACAGCTCCGGGGCCGTCACTTCCGGCCAGTGCTCGGGAGAGCCGTCGCGGAAGAGCCACGCGAGATGCGTCGGTCCGAGCGCCGTGCTCCACGGCGAGTTCGCCGAGAGCGGGACGAGCGTGGCATGGGCGTTCCGCACCGCCGGGCGCTCCGCCCAGTTCTCCTTGTCGGTCGGGTTCATCGGATATTCCATGAACCCGTCGCGACCCTTTTTCACGCTCGCCTGGCGCGAAGTCGCGGGACGGTTGAGTCGCACGGTGGTGCCAAGCGTGCCACCCGGCACTTCGAGCGCGCCGACCAGGCACGGAATCAGGGTGCGCGCCCAGCAGCACTCGTAGCCACCCCACCCGTTGGTGACCGTCTTGCCGAGGATGATCGCGACCGGCCTGAGCGGCAGCGTCTCGCCGTCGATCTCGATCGTGGCGCCGACTTGCGCGTGCTCGAGAAACTCGGCCGTGACGCGCCGGATCGTGCCGGGTCGAATGTCGCAGACCTTCTCCGCCCAGTCGGGCGTGTACTGCGCCATGTGCGCCACCAGCTTGGTGAACGCCGTCTCGGCGCGCACGCCGGAATGGTTCCACGTCTCGCCGTCGGCGCCGAGCTCCAGGGCGTCGAGCGTGAACTCGCCCTCGAGCGCCGGGTCGGTGTCCGGCGTGTCCCAGGTCACCGCGGCGTTGCGACGGTTATCCCAGAGCAACGGCTTCTGGCTGGCCGGATCGCGGAGGTAATATCCGTTCGGTCCGATGAGATACGGCGATCCGGTGTGATCTTTCAGGAACGCGAGGTCGAGCGACTCGCGCGGATGCTCGTGCAGCATCGCATGCATCATGCCGAACAGGAACGCCGCGTCGGTCTTCGGCTTGAGCGGCACCCACTCGGCCGAGCACGCGCCCGTGATCGAGAGGTGGGGCTCGAGCTGCACGCGCTTCAGTTGCCGGTTCATGCGCCCTTCGGCGTGCCGCCACGCGCCCACCACGCCGGCCGAGGCCTCGCTGTTCGCGCCGAACGAGAGCACGAACTTCGTCGTCGGCGTGTCCGGACACACGGTGAACGCGCGGTGCCACAGCTCGCCGTAGAGATGCTCGGAGTGATAACACTTGACGCCCTGCCCGCTGCCGAAGCTGAAATCCACCGGCCCCCAGGCCGAGAGGTAAGCCGGGAACGTGCCCATGTAATAGGTGGGCGTACCGCCGCCGCCGAAGCTCGCTGCAACACGCGGATACCCCGCGTCGTCGATGAGCCCCTTCGCGCGGATGTCGTTCAGCTTGCCCGCGACGATGTCGAACGCCTCGTCCCACGTGATCGGCACGAATCCCGGATCGTGGTCGCGACCCTTCTGCGGATTCGTGCGTTTCATCGGCGTGCGCAGCCGATTGGGGTTGTAGGTTTTCTGCACCAGACCGTAGGCCTTGACGCAGCACTTCCCGCCGCCCGGGTGAACCTCGGCGGCGCGAAAATTCGGCTCGATCTCGGTGGCAACGCCATCTTCGACCTTGACCTGGAGCAGATCGGGGCCGGCTACGCACTGGTAGCAGTACTCGGCAACCTTGCGGACATCGGCGGCCATGCGCGCCTCCGTCAGTTGGAAAGGAAAGTCAGGACGCCTTCTGCGCCTTGGCCGCGACGCGCGCGCGGAGCTTTTCGATCTCGACCACGAAGCGCCCGTGCGTGCCACGTCCGATTTCCTCGGCGTGGTCGCGCGCGACAACTGCGAAGGTCACGCGCCGGCCGTCTAC
>JAABRB010000077.1 GCA_011391185.1 Betaproteobacteria bacterium | reverse complement strand
CTGGTTCGTTCTGCTGCCCGGACCTTCCGGGGCGGTGCTCTACCGCGTCGCCGGCTTTCTCGCGCGCCACTGGGGCGCGCGCCAGGATCCCGACTTCGGAAGCTTCGGGGAATTTTCCCGGCGCGCGTTCGCGAAACTGGACTGGCTGCCGGTGCGCGCCACGGCGGTGTCGTTTGCCATTGTCGGGGATTTTGCCGACGCGTTCGATTGCTGGCGGACCCAGGCCGATTCGTGGCGCGATCCGCTGCTCGGGATTGTGCTTGCGAGCGGCGCCGGGGCGATGGGCGTGCGGATCGGTTCGGCCTACCCCAGCGGTGAGCACGTGGAAGTGCGACCCGAGCTCGGCACGGGGGAGATGGCAGAGCCGGCCCATCTTGATGCCACGGTCGGCCTGATCTGGCGCGCCCTCGTGGTCTGGCTCGGGGTTTTGTGCGTCCTGAGCATCGTCGCGGCGGCGAGCTGACGCCGTTCGCCCTCAAACCGGACAATCATGCGCTGCGCTGCATGCCGCACTGCCAGCAAGTCGTGAACTGTCCTTCCAGGCGCTCGTGGCAGTTGCCGCACATCCACGGCTCCGCTGTGCCCGGGCGCGCCTGACGCCAATCAGTCAGGATACGCTCGGCCCGCCAGCGATCGGACTCGTCGCGGATGTGGAGCTCCAGTGCGCATTCTGTAAAAGGGATCTCGCCCGCCAGCCGCGCCAGGAGCTCGTTCTTCAGGAAGCAGCGAATGCCCTCCGCTTCGAGAACGTTCTTCAGATGGTGGATCTCGAGGGAGTCGAGCGAGGCGATCAGCGGCTTCATCGTCGAACCTCCGCCTTGAGAATCCGGTGCAGCATCTCGAGCCGGCGCGCCGCGATCCGACCGTCGCTCGCCGCGATCCGCACTGCACAGCGCGGCTCGGTGTCATGCCGGCAGTCGCTGAACTGGCACTTCCCGGCGAGCGCCCGCAGCTCGGGAAAGCCGTGCTCGATCTGCGCGTGATCGAGGTGCGCCAGCCCGAATTCCTGCAACCCCGGCGAATCGATGATCGCCCCACCGCTGGGCAGGCGAAAAAGCCGCGTCGCGGAAGTGGTGTGGCGGCCGGAAGCGAGAAATGTCGAAATCTCCTGCGTGCGCAGGCCGGCACCCGGGATGAGGGCGTTGACGATAGTCGACTTTCCCATTCCCGACTGGCCGATGAGCACGGTCGTATCGCCCGTCAACCGCTCTGCGAGGGGCCCGACATCCAATTTGGCGCTGATCGCGAGCACGGGGTAGCCGGCTGTTGCGAACTGGCGCAACCGCTCGTCCGCTGAATTCGCGGCGGACGCCAGGTCGGACTTGTTCAGGACGACGAGTGACTTGATCTCCTGGTTCTCGGCGGCAACCAGTATCCGGCACACGAGCTCGTCCGAAAAGCTCGGCTCCCCTGCGACCACGATCGCCACCTGTGTGGCGTTGGCCGCGATCAGCTTTTGCCGGTGCGGGGCGGCACGGAGGAAGAGCGAGGCGCGCGGCGCGACGCTCTCGATGACGCCCGCGTCGCGCCCTGCCGGCGCGAATTGCACCTGGTCGCCGCATGCGAGACCGCTCTTCTTCCCGCGCGGCACGCAGCGCACCAGCCCGCCATCGTCGGCCTCGACGACGTAGTGGCGCCCGTGCGCCGCGACGACGACTCCCGCCGTGGTCCCGCCGGCGCTCAAGCGGCGAGCGCCGACTCGATCTTCGCCGCGCAGATGAAGTCGTTCTCCGACAACCCGCCCACGGAATGGGTGCTGAATGCCACGCGGCACCGGTTGTAACTCACGACCATATCCGGGTGGTGGTCTTCCCGGTGGGCGATCCAGGCGACGAGATTCACGAACGCCATCGTCTCGTGGTAGTTCTTGAAGGGGAAGACTTTCGCTAGCGTGTCGGCTTCGATCTGCCAGCCCGCGATCTGTCCTGCGAATCCCGCCGCATCCGCGGAACCGAGCTTCGTCACCGAAGGCTTGCAGTGCCGTGCGGCGAGATCGCTCATGCCGGCCTCATCCTCGAGTATGCCTGCAGGCGGGCGATGCGCAGCGCGGCAGGCGGGTGGGAGTCGTAGAACGCCGAGTGAATCGGATCCGGAGTGAGCGTGGCGGCATTGTCCTGGTAGAGCTTGACCAACGCGTTGACGAGATCACCTGCGCTGGCCTGCCGCGCCGCGTAGGCGTCCGCCTCGTACTCGTGCCGGCGCGAATAGACGCTGGCGATCGGGTGGAAAAGGAACGTGAACGCCGGCATTGCCATGAAGAAAAGGAGCAGGGCGAGCGCCGTGCTCGGGGTCTGGACGCCAAGCCCGTTGAAGAACCAGTCCTGGCCGATCAGGTAGCCGAGCGCCGCGAGAAACACGAGACTCACCACCGCGACCATGGCGATGCGCTTGACCACGTGGCGATGCTTGAAATGGCCGAGCTCGTGCGCGAGCACGGCTTCGATCTCCTGCGGGGCGAGCCGCTGGATCAGCGTGTCGAAGAAGACGATGCGCTTGGCCGCGCCCATTCCGGTGAAATACGCGTTTCCGTGGTTCGAGCGCTTCGAGCCGTCCATGACGAAGAGCCCCTTGGCGCGAAAGCCGCAACGCTCGAGCAATCCTTCGATGCGCCCTCTCAGGGACTGGTCTGCAAGCGGCGTGAACTTGTTGAACAGCGGGGCGATGACGGTCGGATAGATTGCGAGGATCACGAGGTTGAACGCCATCCACGCGCACCAGACATACAGCCACCAGTAGGTCCCCATCCGGTCCATCAGCCACAGGACCACGAAGAGCAGCGGCAGCCCGAGGGCCGCAGCCAGCGTCACCTGCTTCGCCAGGTCTGCCAGGAAGAGTCGCGGAGTCATGCGATTGAATTCGAATCGCTCTTCGACGACGAAGACCCGGTAGACCGAGAAGGGCAGGTCGACGATCCCGCTGATGACCGCGACGCTGGCGACGAGTGCCAGCCCATGCGCGTAGCCGCCGGATTGGAAGGCCCCGCTCCACGCATCCGCGAGAAACTGGAGGCCGCCGCCCAGCGTGAAAGCGAGGAGTAGGGCGACCGACACCAGTGTCTCCCATGCCCCGAGGCGGGTCTTCGCGGCGGTGTAGCCGGCCGCTTTCTGATGCGCCGAAAGCGTCACGCGTGCCGCGAATTCGGCCGGCACGGCGTCGTGATGCGCAAGCACGTGACGGACATGGCGCTGCGCCAGCCACAGTCGTGTGGCGGTGGTGACCGCGACGGCAAACAGGAATACGCCCGTGAATGGATGCATTGGGTGGTTACGTGGTCCGAAACCGCGGACCTTTGTGCGACAATCGCATTCTACAATAGCGCATTGAAACCAAGAGAAATCAACAGCATGCCTCAAAACCAGCACTATCTCCTCTGGCTGGATATGGAGATGACGGGTCTCGATCCGGGCACGGACCGGATTATCGAGGTGGCGCTCGTCGTGACCGACTCCCAGCTCGAGACCGTGGCGGAAGCCCCCGTGCTCGTGGTCCGTCAGCCCGATGCGGTACTGGAGGCGATGGACAACTGGAACAAGGCCACACATGGCCGATCCGGGCTGATCGAAAAGGTCAAGGTCGCGACGCTCACCGAGGCCGACGTGGAGGCGCGCATGATCGACTTCCTGCGCGAGCACGTTCCCCAGAACACGTCACCGATGTGCGGCAACTCGATTTGCCAGGACCGCCGGTTTCTCGCGCGCTGGATGCCCCGACTCGAGGCGTACTTCCACTACCGCAATCTCGATGTTTCGACCCTGAAGGAGTTGTGCAAGCGATGGAAGCCCGAGGTCGCGAAGGGATTTGCCAAGAGCTCCAAGCACGAAGCTCGCGCGGACATATATGAGTCGATCGAAGAATTGAAGTACTACCGCGAACATTTTCTCAAGGTGTGACGGAAAGCGCCGACAGAACTTCGCGGTTTTCAGTTCTGCGGGAAGGAGGGTAACGGGAGGAAACCAGCCGGTTTCCTCCTGTTCGTGACCTTCCGCCTTTGCTCCTTCACCGCTCCGGCGGCAACATTTTCCCTGGGTTCATCAAACCCTCTGGATCGAACGCATTCTTTATCGTGCGCATGAGATCGACGGCTTCGCCGTGTTCCTCGATGAGCCATTCGCGCTTGCCGTAGCCGACGCCGTGCTCGCCGGTGCAGGTGCCCTCCATGTCGAGCGCCCGCCTCACCAGTCGCTCGTTGAAGGCCTTGGCTTCCTCGAGATCCGGATTGCTATCCGGATCGATCAGGACCATGCAATGAAAATTGCCATCTCCGACATGGCCGAACAGCGGGATGGGCATTGACGCGTTTCCGATATCCTTGCCGGTCTCGACGATGCACTCGGTGAGGCGCGAGATCGGCACGCACACGTCGGTCGAAACTGCGCGGCTTCCCTTGCGGAGCTGCAGCCCGGCGAAGTAGGCCTGATGCCGGGCCGCCCACAGACGGTTCCGGTCCTCGGGCTTGGTCGACCACTCGAAGCCCTCGCCGCCGTTCTCGCGCGCGATTTCCTGCACGAGCTCCGCCTGCTCGACGACGCTCTTCTCGCTGCCGTGAAATTCGAGCCAGAGCGTGGGCTGTGCCTTGTAATTCGTCTTGTTATACGCGTTGATCGCCTGCATCGTCGTCGCGCACAGCGCCTCGCTGCGTGCGATCGGGATACCGCTTTGCAGCGTCTGAATCACCGTGTTGACAGCGCCCGCCATGTCCCTGAACGAACACACCGCGGCGGACATCGCCCCGGGAATCGCGTACAGACGCACCGTCACCTCGGTAATCACGCCGAGGGTTCCCTCGGAGCCGACGAAGAGGCGCGTGAGATCGTATCCGGCCGCCGACTTGCGGGAACGGCGCGAGGTCCTGATGATCCGCCCGTCGGCGGTCACCACCGTGAGCGCCAGCGTGTTCTCGCGCATGGTGCCGTAACGGACCGCATTGGTTCCGGACGCACGCGTCGACGCCATGCCGCCCAGCGTGGCGTCTGCCCCCGGATCCACCGGGAAGAACAGGCCGGTATGGCGAATCTCGTCGTTTAACTGCTTGCGCGTCACGCCGGCCTGGACGGTGACGTCCATGTCGTCCACGTGAACGGCGAGCATCTTGTTCATCTGCGAAAGGTCGACGCACACGCCGCCCGAATAGGCAAGGACGTGCCCCTCCACCGACGTACCGACCCCGTACGGGATGATCGGCAACCGATGGCGACGGCAGATGTTCACGATGTCGCGCACCTCCTCGGTGGAGTGGGGATAAGCCACCGCGTCGGGCAGGGCGTAGGGATAGTAGGACTCGTCCTTGCCGTGGTGCTCGCGCACGCCGCGCGAAACGCTGACGCGGTCTCCAAGCAGCGCGCGCAATTCCGCCAGTGCCGAGGTATCGAGCTCTCTGGGCTGATTCATGGTTTTGTCTCCTTGCCGCGCCGGATCATTCCAGATTGATCTCGCCGTCGAACTTGACCGAAAGCTTAAGGCCCTGCACCTCCAGGGTGACCTGCGCGGGAAACGTTTCGGTGCCCTTGATCGCCCCCGATTCGCGCGCTTTCGTCACGGCTTGTTCGATCTCGCGCTGCGAGCTCACGCCCACCAGCTTCAAGAACTTGCGGATCGAAAGATTGAAAGTCTCATCGTTCATCGCGTGCTCCTAGTAGCGTGCCGAGGCTAGCGCCCGGTCCGGGGGAAGTCAATTCCTGACGTAGAGGCGATAGCGCTCCGCATCGCGTGGACGACGGCCTTCCCACACCTCGGTCCATTGCGTGCCCGGGTCGTCGGCGGACCTGCGGATCGCAGGCGCCTGGACGAGCAGCCACGGGCACCCGGTGACGCCATGCACCTCCGCGCGCTGCGTGATCAGGCCGCCGTGATAGTGAAATACCGCGCGCTGTGTCTCGCCCAATCCGCGGCTTTCCAGGCATTCGACACTCGTGGGCAACTCCTTGCGAAGCGAGCTCGCCACATTGCGATAGGTCTTGCCGTAGTCGATCCAGCTGATGCCCAGCGTCATGGTGAGACCCCACGTCACGGTGACGCCCGCGGCCCAGAGCGTGAGGCTGCGGAGCGTGGAGCGATCGATCCGGGCGACCAGGATGAGCCACGTGATCGTCAGGAGCGCAGCGAACAGGAATGGCAGCAACTGGAACTCGCCGACGAAACCGGGCGCAAGCTTTCCGACGTTCCGCGCGAGCGGCGGTGGAAATCCGGAAACCGAGGCAAACCACATCACCCATGCGAAGCCGACGGCGAGAGAGAAAGTCATGATCGCGAACCAGGCGAGCGCGTTCGCTGCTCCGCGGCGCAATCCGAGCGCCGCCGCGCCTGCCGGAATCGCGAGCGGCACGAGCAGCGCGAGCGCATCCATCTCCCCCGCCGCAGGACGGCCGAACATCAGGAGCACCAGGCAAACCACCGTGCCCACGAACGGTACCGCGAAGCCGGGATCGCGCAGGTAGCGCCGATACTCCCACGTCGCCCAGACCGTGAGCGGCCAGGCCGGCCATGCCGCCCACGCGAAGGTCTTGAGGTAGCCAAGCAGCTTGCTCACGGTCGGCAGATCGGAGATCGACGCAAGCTGCCACGCGAGCCAGCTTTCAAAATACTGCGGCGTCTGCGCTGCGAGCGACACCGGCCAGGCGATGACGAACGGCGCGAGCACGACGAGCCCGAGCGAGACGGCGATCCCGTAGTTGCGGGCGCGGAGCGCGGCCGAGAATGGCAGGACGAGCAGCGCGGCCGCCAGGGGCTGGAGCATCGCGATCAGGCCTTTCGCGAGGAACGCCACGCCGGTCCCGCACCCGAAAACGAGCGCGGACTTGTACGGTTTCTTGTGCGAGATCGCGAGACCGTAGTAGGCCGCTGCGAGTCCCGCGAGCATCGCCGTCTCGGCCGCAGTCTCGTGGGCATGCCAGACCAGTCCGAGGCAGCCGAGAAAGGCCAGCATCGAGAGGTCGCCCTGCGCCTTGCCGTAGAGTTCGCGTGCCGCAAGACGCACGAACCACAGCGTGGTTGCCATGAAAAGCATGCTCGGAATGCGCGCGGCATCGTGCGGCGGGAGCAGGCCGGCGAGCGCCTGCACTGACGCGGCGGCCAACCAGTAGAAGAGGGGGCCGTCCTCGAAATAGGCATCGCCCGCCAATCCGAGGGTGAGCCAGTTGCCGGACTCGATGATCTGCCATGTGACCCCGAAGGCCACCGCGTCCTCGGTCTTCCACGGGTCGTGGCCGATGATTCCGGGCAGGAGGAATGCGATCACCAGCACCGCCAGCGGCCAGCCTGCGAGCGGCAGCGGAATTCGGCGACGAAACCAGCTTTGCACGTTGCGCCGCTAATCTGCGTTGTTCGGAATGGGTTTCGGGCGCAACCCGCCTGCGCACCCGTGGCGCGCGGGTCGCAGCGAGCCGGATGTGACGCAATGTGCGGCGCGGTACGTGTGGCTCATGGAGCGAATTCTAAACCCCCGCCTTGCGAGAGCCCGGCGTCGCCCCGCGGCGGGCAACAAAAAGGCGGCCGCGGCCGCCTTTCGGATGCCAGTCCCGGCGTCTCAGGCCGTGGCGTCCTTCTTGCGCGTGCTCGCGTAGCGCTGGCGAAACTTTTCCACCCGGCCGGCCGTGTCGACGATCTTCTGCTTGCCGGTGTAGAACGGATGGCAGGCCGAGCACACCTCGACGTGCAGGTCCTTGCTCAGGGTCGATCGGGTCGCGAACGTGTTGCCGCAGCTGCACGTCACTTTGATCTCGCTGTACTTCGGATGAATCTTTTCCTTCATGATGCCCGGTCCTTGCGTTGGTCGGCTTGGTCTCGCGTGGCGCGGTACGGAACGCTTCAACGCGTCCACGGCATGCGGCACGTCGTTACAAGCCTATGAAAGGACGCGCATTATCCCAGAAGTGCGACGGCCGCGCAAACCGGGCGCACGCGGCGCGCCCGAAGGCGCGTCAGAGCGCGAGCCAGACGCCCCAGCCGATCAGCGCGAGTCCCGTGGCGCGAGCGAATACCCGGCCGTGGGGCAGGGTCTTCTCGGTGAGCGCCGCTGCGGCCAGCAGCGCGATCCACGCAAGGTTCATGACGCCCGCGACGAACAGGATAGCCATCCGGAGCCAGCAGCAACCGACGCAGTACGCGCCGTGCCGCAGCCCCGTGAGGAGCGCACCGAAATGTCCGTCGCGGAGGTGCTCGGCCAGGAAATCCAGCGGCGATCGACAGTGGGCGAGGCATCGACCCTTGAGCGGTGACCATTGGTACGCCCCCGCGGCCACGAGGATCGTGGCGCCAGTGCGCGCATGGGTCGTCGACATCCCTGCCGAGAGCTGGGCGGCCGCGTGTAGCGCCCACTGTGCAAGGGCCGCCGCCAGGCTGAATGCCGTCCACGCGAGCACGTAGCCCGCGACGAAAAGCGCAGTGGGCGTGTTCGGGTGACCTGCGCGCAGGCGGGCGTCGGTGATGCGATCGAACACGAGAATCGCGGGGATCGCCGCGGGAACCATCATCGCAGCCATCATGACCGCCCACATCCAGAAGACGAGCGCGAGATCGGTGGCGTGCCAGGCCCGCAGATCCGGCCCCGCCATCACCGACCCGCTCATCCCCTGCATGTCCATGTCCGGCATTCCCGGCATTCCGGATTGCAACCAGATTTCTCCTTTGCAGGCGTCGTGCAGCGGCGCATGCAACGAACGTTACGCGACGTCCTCGTGCAGGCAAAGAATGTTCCCCTCGGTATCGTTGAACCACGCCGCCTTTTCCGCGCCCAGCAGGCACACATGGTTCACGGTCTTGAGGCCGGGCAGGTCGTAGTCGTTGAACACCACGCCCCGGCGCTCCAGGTCACGCACTTCGGCGGCGATGTTGTCGACCTGGAAGCTGACGGCGGTGTGATCCGCTTTCGTTCCGGCTTCCTTCGGGAAAAGGGCGAGGATCGCCCCGCCGCAGCGGTAGACGAATTTTCCGTCGGGCTTCAATCCGTTCGGTTGGAGTCCGAGCTTGTTCTCGTAGAAGTCGCGTGCGCGCGTCATGTCGATCACCGGAAGCATGGTGGTCAGGGGTGCGTTACCAAGCATTTCACTCTCCTTTTTTGCATGGTTGATCTTCGGTTCACCGCCAAACTTCACTCGCGCGGTGCCTGCTCCTGAACTGTGTTGCGGTACTTGATCCGTGGCGCACGGACAGTCGGCCGGCGCGGATGCAGCAGCCGGTGCAGACGTGTGGCGCGGCTCAGCACGCCGGCGACGGTGCCCTGCACCGGAAACGGCTCGCGGTGCTGCACCAGCGCGTCGCTGCGCGGTGTGCGACCTGCGCGCACGTTCACGTAGTCGCCGCGCCCGCAGAGCTCGATCCCATCGCCGGTCTCGAAGTCCGGCACGAGCAGCGTGAACGATCCGGTCGCGCGCAGGTTGCCGGCACTCTTGAACACGCCGTCTCCGACATACTCGGGCCAGGACAGGCTCCCGGCAGCCGCGTCCAGACGCAGGAACCCGGGCGGTCCGCCACGATGGGCGACGTCGGGGGCCCCGTCCGGTGCGAGCGTCGCGAGAAACGCCGTGTCGGCCCGTGCGACGAGTGCGGCGATCATTGGGTCCGTCAGGGGGAGCGGCGTGCGACTGGCCGGTCCGGAGAGGGCCGTCTCGTCAATCGCGACCGACGGGGCAATGTACTTGCGGCAAAGCGTGAAAGTCTCGACGGCGCGCAGCGTCAAGCCTCCGTCGTCGACCGCTACTGTGCCGTTCAACCGCGCGCGTTGTGCACGGGCCATGCTGATGACCAGCCCTCCGCAGCGAAACTCGCCTTTCAGGCCCGGCACCGGCGCGCGGATGCGCAACGCCGGGCCCGCCTCCGCGTCGATGTCGGCGAGCGGCGCCAGGCCGGCCAGGGCAAAGAATCGCGCGTGCCGATCCGCGTCCACATAGGCGAACATACATGAGATCCGCGGATCGCGCGAATGCGGCGACCGGCCCCGTCCAGTCGGCCAGCTTGGTGGCGACCGGAGTGGTGCCAGCTTCCTGCTGGATCGCGATCTGGCCGCCATGGTAGGCAAGCAGGGCCATCGTGCGCGCTCCTAGCGTGGCTGATCAGCGGCCCGCCGTGGCCGGGGGGCGACTCGCGAGCGGCGGTGTGCCATCCATGAAGAGCGAGCGCAGCGTCTTCCGGAAGTCGGGGCTGTCCGCATGCTTGTGCACGGCCACCGCGTGGGCGACCGCGGCTTCGAGCAGTTCGCGTTCCGAGTCCGCGCAAATCGCCAACGTGCAGTTCATTTCGCTCGGGTATTCCCGGCAGTCGATGTATTTGCGTCCCATGGCGTTCACCTCGCGTCGTTTGCTGGGTCGACCTGTCAGCCTTTCGGCAGACAGGGCTCCGGGGGGGGCGTCCAGCCGTTCGGTCCGGATGTCAACCGGCCGGTTGCGGGCCTATACTGGAAGCGATCCGCGGCCGGCTCGATACGTGTTCACACGTATTCGGTCGCGGCGGCTGCGGACCGACACTGGTCGCGTTGCCGGGAGACAGTAGTGGAGCACTTGGCGGTCGAGCGGGTGAAGGGCGCATTCGGGCTGCTGCACGATCTTACCGCAGAGCGGCTGGATCTCGAAGCGTTCGCAGGTCGCGGGATCGCGGGCCTGCCGACGCTCGTGGCGTCCGAGCTCACCACGCTGTCGATCTGCGACCTTGCCCATGGCAAGCGGACCGTCTTCAGCAACCCGACCGATGCCATCGGCCAGGACGAGCTGGCGCTCTTCGACCGGTTTTTCTCTGCGCACCCGCTGGTGCGCTACCACTCGCGACATCCTCACGGCGCGACCCGGCGGATCAGCGATTCGGTTTCCGGCAACAGCTTCCACCGCACGGCGCTCTACAACGACTACTACCGCCGGCTCTGCATCGAGCACGTGATGGCGATGCCGCTCTTCGTCGACCGGCGGCTCCTCATCAGCTTTGTCGTGCAGCGCGGCGGCCGCGACTTCGACGACACCGACCGGCAGCTCCTCGATCTGATGCGCCCGCAACTGGGCACGCTCTTCCGCCACGCGCTGCTGCTCGAGCGCGGCAGGGTCGCGATGGCGCGGCTCGAAAATCTCTCGGGGCAGGAGGGCTGGTGCATGATCGGGATCGACGAGACCCGCTGCGTCAGGCGGCTGTCTGACCGTGCGAGGGCGCGTCTCGCGATCTGCTGTCCCGGTGAGGAGATCGATGTGGGCCGCCGATTGCCCGGCGCGGTGGATCGCTGGGTGGTCGAGACGCTCGCCGATCCGCGCAATGCGCTCTACGGTGGTCCGGCCGCCTCACTCACGCTCGCGCGGGGCGATAACAAGATCGCGATCAATCTCATACCCGATGCCGTCGAGACCGACGGCTATCTGTTGCTCGTCGGCCGCCTCATGCGCAGCGGTGCGCCGGAGCCTTTCGCAGACCTGCCGATCACCGCGCGCGAGCGCGAGGTCCTGAAGTGGGCCGCTGCCGGCAAGACCAATGCGGAGATCGCCGCGCTCCTTGGTGTCAGCACGCGAACGATCGAGAAGCATTTCGAGCACATTTTCGAAAAGCTCGGCGTCGAGACGCGCACCGCGGCGGTGATGCGCGCGCTCGGGCGCGAGCCGCCCGGGCAGAGCTAGTCCGGCATCCGCGGCGCGCTTACGCGCGCCGCGACGGAGGGTCAGCCCCGGCGCATGGAGTCGAAGAAGTCCGCGTTGCCCTTGGTCGCGCGGATCTTGTCCTGCAGGAATTCCATCGCCTCGAGGTCGTCCATGGGGTAGAGGACCTTGCGCAGCACCCAGATCTTCTGCAGGATCGGCTGCTCGATGAGGAGCTCCTCGCGGCGCGTCCCGGACCGGTTGACGTTGATCGCCGGGAAGATGCGCTTCTCGTACATCCGCCGGTC
>JAABRB010000076.1 GCA_011391185.1 Betaproteobacteria bacterium | reverse complement strand
GTGCCGAGCGGCCCGGCGAGCTGGCCCGCGAGCCACGGCCCGAAAATCGCCCCCAGCGTGCCGCCCACGGCGATGGCGCCGAACAGGCGCTTCGCCTGCTCCAGCGAAAAGCGGTCGGCCATCAGCGCCCAGAACAGCATCGTGGCGAAGAGGTTGAACACGCTGAACCACACGTAGAACACCTGGCCGGTGCGCTCGCCGATGTTGGCGGGCGCGAGCGCGAGCAGCGCGTAGAACGCGAGCAGGCCGAAGGCAAAGAAGAGATAGGTCGCGCTCACGAACGCGAGGCGGCGGAACCGGCTCACCAGCCAGCCGAAGATCGGGTTGACCAGCAGCGTCACGAGGACGGTGCCGAGGAAGAGCCAGCGCAGCGCCTCGATGCCGCGCTGCATGCCGAGCGCCTCGCGCGCCGGACGCACCACCATCAGCGCGGTGAGCACGCAAAAGAAAAACAGGCCCGCGACGAGCGCTGGCCCGACCTCCTCGCGGCGGATGTTCGTAAAACGTTGCAGGAGGGCGGTGGTCATGACCGGCGAGGATGATGCCAGGAGCGCTGGGCGAGCGCGGAATCTCCACGACGGCCGCATGCGAGGTCGTCCGGGGCTCGCATTCGCGGACTTTGTTGGATTATACTGAGTCTAATTCGCATTGAGTGGACGAAACTTGGCCAACACGATTGGAGAGAAGGATGAACGCAAAGACTGACGACCAGAGCGCAGGCAAGTGCCCGGTCATGCACGGCACGTCGATTCGCAACTGGTGGCCGAATCGGCTGGACCTCGGGATTCTCCGCCAGCACTCCAGCCGGTCCGACCCGATGGGCGAGGCATTCGACTACGCCAAGGAGTTCGAGAGCCTCGATCTGGCGGCGATGAAGAAGGACCTCACGGCCTTGATGAAGGACTCGCAGGACTGGTGGCCCGCGGACTTCGGGCATTACGGTCCCTTGTTCATCCGCATGGCGTGGCACAGCGCAGGCACGTACCGCATCAATGACGGCCGCGGCGGCGGCGGCAGGGGCGCGCAGCGCTTTGCGCCCGTCAACAGCTGGCCCGACAACGTCAGCCTCGACAAGGCGCGCCGGCTGCTCTGGCCGATCAAGCAGAAGTACGGCAGGAAGATCTCGTGGGCCGACCTCATCATTCTCGCCGGCAACGTCGCCCTCGAGTCGATGGGCTTCAAGACCTTCGGGTTCGGCGGCGGCCGCGCGGACGTCTGGGAGCCCGATCAGGACGTCTACTGGGGCGCCGAGGACAAGTGGCTGGACGACAAGCGCTACTCCGGTGACCGCGATCTCGAAAATCCGCTCGCCGCCGTACAGATGGGCCTGATCTACGTCAATCCGGAAGGCCCGAACGGCAACCCGGATCCGGTCGCCGCGGCGAGGGACATTCGCGAAACGTTCGCCCGCATGGCGATGAACGACGAGGAGACGGTCGCGCTCATCGCGGGCGGCCACACCTTCGGCAAGACCCACGGCGCCGGCCCCGCGACCCATGTGGGACCCGAGCCCGAAGCCGCGCCCATCGAGGAGCAGGGCCTCGGCTGGAAGAGCAGCTTCGGCACGGGCAAAGGGGCCGACACGATCACCAGCGGCCTGGAAGTCACCTGGACCACCACGCCGACGAAGTGGAGCAGCAACTTCTTCTGGAACCTGTTCGGCTTCGAATGGGAGCTGACCAAGAGCCCGGCCGGTGCGCACCAGTGGCAGCCGAAGGGCGGCGCGGGCTCCGGCACGGTGCCGCATGCGCACGACAAGTCGAAGCGTATCGCGCCCACGATGCTGACCACGGACCTCTCGCTGCGGTTCGACCCCGCCTACGAGAAGATCTCGCGGCGTTTCATGGAGAATCCGGATGAGTTCGCGGACGCGTTTGCCCGGGCGTGGTTCAAGCTGACGCACCGCGACATGGGTCCGCGCCCACGCTATCTCGGCCCGGAGGTTCCCGCCGAAGAGCTGATCTGGCAGGACCCCATCCCGGCCGTCGATCACAAGCTGATCGATGACAAGGACATCGCTTCGCTCAAGAGCAAAGTGCTGGCTTCGGGGCTGTCCGACTCGCAACTGGTTTCGACCGCCTGGGCGTCGGCATCGACCTTCCGCGGCTCCGACAAGCGCGGCGGCGCCAATGGCGCGCGCATCCGCCTCGCGCCGCAGAAGGACTGGGACGTCAACCAGCCGGCGCAACTGGCGAAAGTGCTGCGCACGCTCGAAGCGGTCCAGAAGGAGTTCAACGCTTCACTGTCCGGCGGGAAGAAGGTCTCGCTTGCCGACCTGATCGTTCTCGGGGGCTGCGCGGCGATCGAGAAGGCCGCCAAAGCCGCCGGGCACGACGTGACGGTTCCCTTCACGCCGGGACGCATGGACGCGTCGCAGGAACAGACCGACGCCGAATCCTTTGCGCCGCTCGAGCCGACCGCCGACGGTTTCCGCAACTATCTCGGTGGCAAGCAGCGCGCCTCCGCCGAAGAGCGGCTGGTGGACCGGGCGCAATTGCTGACGCTGACGGCGCCCGAGATGACGGTGCTCGTCGGCGGCCTGCGCGTGCTGGGCGCGAATGCCGGGCAGTCCGCGCACGGCGTCTTCACCAAGCGTCCCGAGACGTTGACGAACGACTTCTTCGTCAACCTGCTCGACATGAGCACGCAATGGCAGCCGTCTGCCGGCGCCGAGGACGTGTACGAGGGGCGCGACCGGAAGACGAACGAGGTCAGGTGGACCGGCACCCGTGTCGACCTGATCTTCGGCTCGCACTCCGAGCTCCGGGCCCTGGCGGAAGTCTATGCGGCCGCGGACTCGAAGGAGAAGTTCGTGAAGGACTTCGTGGCGGCATGGACCAAGGTGATGAACCTGGACCGGTTCGAGCTCGCTTGAGATTTGCGAAGGTGTTCACTCGAAGGGCCTGCCGGGTGGCAGGCCTTTTTTTCCGGGGGTGAGCAAGGATTGACGAGCAGCGTTCGCGATTCGCGTTGAACAAGGAATCGCGCAACGCTCTTTCACGCGATTGACGCTGCGCCCGTCGAAGCGGCGCTCCCCGAGGGTTACCGCGACATCGACACATCCAGGTTTTACGGCAGCGAGGAGGCGGTCGGGAGAGCATTGGCGCGTTCTTCGGTCTCGCGCGGTGATGTCTGGGTAACAACGAAGCTCCTGCATCCCAAGACGCCGCCGCAGCCGGACGTCGCTTTCGAGCCGGATGGAAAGGTTGACGGCGCGGAAGGACGCGATCTCGCTATGTCGTCACCCGCTCGCGACGGGCAGCCACTCGAACGCCGCGCGCACGAAGTCCTCGCCTCGCTGCAGCACGCGCACGAGCCGCAGGTTGCGCGGTCCCTCGGCGAGCATCGCTTCGTAGACGCGGCCCTCCTTCCAGGTCTCCGGGGACAGGAGGATGTTCGGCGTGCCCGACGCTTGCGACGTATCGGGCAGCAGGATCGCATCCACCTTGACGAAGGCGAAGGTTCCCGCCGAAGCCTTCCACTCGGCACCGCCGGCATCGGCCGTCGCCTGCGGCCGCAGTGAGACGGTGGACGGCTGGCGGCTGAGCGGCCCGATGTCGACGCGCATGCTCTTGTCGATGTCCGCGTGGGTGCGGCGTATCGTGCCGAGCCACCATTCGTTCCGTCCGGCGACGCAGAACGTGACCAGCATGCCGCTGCGGGCCCAGTTGGCGGCGGGAAGCGTCAGCTCCGCGCCGACCTCGTTGCCGCCCGTGCCACGGATGGTCCAGGTCTCGGGCGGCTGCGGCGGCGGCGCGTCGTCGTCGGTGAGCTCCAGGCCGCGCGACTCGGTGACCTTGGCGTCGCCGCTCGCGAGATGCCGGTGGACCGCGGCGAAGCCGTGCACCAACAGTAGCTCGCCTTTCGCCGGCGCGTGGGCGGGCGCGCCCTGCGGAGGTTTCGGGCCCCAGTGGCGCAGCAGGTGCTCGACGGCGGCGATCTGCGCATGCGCAGCGATGTCGCTGCCGAAAGGAGGCGGCTCCCGGTCGCCCGCGGTCGCGAGCTGCTTGTGGAGCCGCGCCAGGGTGTCGAGCGCGACGCCGGGGCCGAAGAATCGCATCGCGCTGATCTGCGCCTCGGCCGTCGCGCGCCGCGGCGGACCATCGCTTTCGGGATCGAAGCAGAACGAGTTGTCGGCGACGCCCCGCGGCCGAAGCGTGAGCTCGCCGCCGAGCTGTTCCATTGCCCGGTCGGCGATCTCGATCTGCTCGGAGGCGAGCGCTTCCGGCGCCGCCACGTGCAGCATCAGCAACCGCAGAAACTCCTCCGTCGCGGTGGTCGAGATCCGCTGGCTGCGGTGCGGGTTCACGGCGGTCGCCGCGCAGCCGGAGGCTTCGGCGTGAGCGTGGAGCGCGTATGCGCGCTGCCAGAGGCTCGCGGGCACATCCACGTAATGGATCAGGCAGATCTTCGCGAGCAGGCGGCAGGCGCGCAGCGCCCGCACGCTGCCGCCGGCGGCGGCGCCCGCAGCCGTCGCGTCGGTTTGTGTGAGGGCCTGGAGCCGCTCGGCGGAGGCGCCGAGGGTTTCGGCGAGGCGCGTCGCGTAGGCGAGCATCGCCTTCCACTTCGTCTCGCGCACCATCTGCTTCTCGGCGGCGTCGGCGAGGTACCGGCGCGCGAGCTTCGCTACGTGCGCGGCGCCCGCTTCCTGGATCACGCTCAGGACCTCGGTCCGCGCCCGCTCGTCGAAGTCGGGCGCGTTGTCGATCGTTCCCAGCCACCCGCCCAGCTCGTCGAGCGCCGTGACCGGGTCGCGCTCGCGCAGCTCAGCGAGCATCGCCGATGCGGTTGCGGGGTTCCGCATCGGATCTTCGGCACCGGACTCCGGCTTCTTGATCCACTCCAGCATGGCGTCCTCCTGTATTGACCCCCGGCGCGAGCCGGAGGTGCGGGACGCTGACAACGGTTCATTCTAGGCAGGTGGTCCGGGGAGGGCGGCGCGCAGCGGGCGTACGTGAGAACCAGTGCCGCAGGCGGATGAGCGATAGTTCACGTTCTGCGCGCGATACCTGTCGATCGGGGCTAAGGGGGCAACCTGGCGCGCCGGCGGCCCGGCGCTTTCCGTAAAGCTCAGTTGGCGAGCACCGTCAATGCGCGCCCAGGTAGTGCTGCCGGCACTCGTCTTCCCGGCCGCGCACGACGCGCCGGCCGGCGAGCACGCCGCGCGTCTCGGTGACGACCGTGCGCTGCTTCTCGACGTGATCGTTGTCGTAGAAGTAGATCACCACCCAGTCGTGCGTCCGGTGCAGCTCGTGCGCCCGTGCGGTGTTCGAGAAGAGCACCGTGAAGTGCCAGTCGCCGCGCGTGGCGTGCAGGATCGGTAGCCACGCCTCGCCGCTCGGATTGAAGCGCCTGGGCGCGATCGTCGGCAGGCTGTCCGCCTCGGCCTTTTCGCGATATTCCGCGTCGACTTCGAGCAGCGCCGCGACCGGGGGCTCGGCGACGACCGGCCCCGGCGTGGCGCGACGCGTCACGCTTCGCTTGTCGAGGAGCTCCGCGAGGCTCGCGCGGATCGCGGCCGCGCGTCGCCTGTCGAGGCCCGGCACGTGCTCGAGGCTTCCGTCGTGCGCCGCGGTTTCGAGCGCCTCCAACGTGTGGACGTGCAGCGTCTCGTGAATCCGCCGGGCAAGCTCCGCCCCCACGCCCGGGATCGTGCGAAAGAGCGTACCGGGATCGAGGCTTCCGCGCAGGCGCTCGAGCTGCGTCCACCGGCGCGTTTCCAGCATCTCGCGGATCGCGGCTGCGATGCCGACCCGATGCCGGGCAGCTCGTCGAGCCCGGCGGTGCCCCTCGTCTCGTAGAGCGCGTGCAATTCGCCCGCGAGGCCCTCGACCGTGTCGGCGGCCTTGCGGTAGGCGCCGACACGGAACGGATTGGCGCCCTGTGCGTGCAGGATCTCGGCGGCCTGGCGCAGCGCAAAGGCGATCTGCGCTTCGGAAGCCTGAGAGCTTCGCGAGCGCATCGGTTTTTCTTAAACGGTAGCGGACGTACCCATCTCGTTTCCATTCTAGACCGTGGCGAGACGCAGAGGATGTGCGCGCAAGGCGCGTTTTCCTTCGGCCAACGTCAAGCAGGTTCAGTTCGAGGTCGCCTGACCTCGTAGGCCTTTCTTCTCGGCGCTCCGGGCACCTCAACGCCCCGCCCTTGATGTGAACGGCGGCCGCGCCCACCAGATCAGCAACAGCAGGCTCGGCATCCGCATGCCGCTGAGGGACGATCGGGAACTTGCGCGCTTGCATTTACTCATGGTATTGAGTAAAAATACTCAACGTATTGAGTAAACCGTAGAGGCCATGTACACTCGCCCCCAGGCCGCGACGCTTGCGCGCCGCCTCGCCGAGCCCCGTCGCTTTCTGCAGGCGGTGACCGGGCCGCGCCAGGTCGGCAAGACGACGCTGGTTCGCCAGGTCGCCGATGCTTCCGGGCGCCCCGTGCGCTACGCGAGCGCGGACGAGCCGACGCTTCGCGGCGGCGAGTGGATCGAGCAGCAGTGGACGGCCGCGCGACTCGCGGCGCGCGATGCCGGTCGCACCGGTGCCGTGCTGGTGCTCGACGAAGTCCAGAAGATCCCGCACTGGTCCGAGGCGGTGAAGCGCCTCTGGGACGAAGACACCGCGGCGGGCACATTGCTCAAGGTCGTCCTCCTCGGCTCGGCACCGCTTCTCGTGCAGCGGGGCCTGACCGAGAGCCTGGCCGGTCGCTTCGAGGTTCTGCATCTTCCCCACTGGTCGTACGCGGAAATGCTGGATGCCTTCGACTGGGACGTCGATCGCTACATTTTCTATGGCGGGTATCCCGGCGCTGCGCCGCTTGTGGCCGATCCCGCTCGCTGGGCGCGATACATCATGGACTCGCTCGTCGAGACCACGATCTCGCGCGATGTCCTGCTCCTCACCCGCGTGGACAAGCCGGTGCTCCTGCGGCGGCTCTTCGAGCTCGGCTGCCGCTATTCGGGCCAGGTGCTCTCCTACACCAAGATGCTCGGCCAGCTGCAGGACGCCGGAAACGCGACGACCCTCGCGCACTATCTCGAACTGCTATCCGGGGCGGGGATGCTCACCGGGCTGCAGAAGTACGCGGGCGCCACGGCGCGGCAGCGCGGGTCGAGCCCCAAGCTGCAGGTGCTCAACACCGCATTGATGACCGCGCCCTCGGGGCTCACGCTCGAGGAGGCGCACGCCGACCCGGCGCTGTGGGGGCGCCTCGTCGAATCGGCCGTGGGTGCCGACCTCGCCAACGCCGCGACATCCGGCACGTGCGAGCTCTACTACTGGCGCGAGCGCAACCACGAAGTGGACTTCGTCGTGCGGAGCGGCAAGCTTCTCACGGCAATCGAGGTGAAAACCGGCCGCGCGCGCGAGGTCCCCACGGGCATGCAGGCGTTCGCGGCCGCCTTCAAACCGAAGCGCAAGCTCCTCGTCGGGGCCGACGGTGTCGCCGTCGAGGAGTTTCTGAGACGGCCGGTGGAACATTGGATACGCTGATCGAAGTCGGGTCGCGACCACCAGCGCGCGGGTGTTTGTCCTAGCCTCGGCGTCGACCGTTTGGGACAGCAGACCATCGCGGGATAGAATCGCGAACCTCAAACGTAGCGGGAAAGGAGCGAACCCATGACGTAGCTATTCCGAAAAGGAGGCTTCGTCATGTCCCGCACGTATCGCCGCCGCGGCCAGCGCCACGCTTATGCTTGGGTGCTGCACGACTCTCGCTGGGTCGACGGCGTCCTGGTTCCGTTCTTCGTCGATCCACGCTCAAAGGAAGGACGACGTGCGGTCGCCCGTTTTCACTCCGACGCTTTTTGGACGCTGAGAAGCACTGCGCCGCGCTGGTATCGGCGCGTCTTCGAGCATCGGCAGCGCGCGCTGATCGCGAGACAGCTGCGCCGCTGGCTCGACGATCCCGACTACGACTCGGTATTCGACGTTCGACACCGGCACAGCGCGAACTGGGCGTGGTGGTGAGACGCGAAATCCGGGCTTGGCCGCGCTCGCGCAGACTCGACCAGGATTCCCGATGGAGGTGGCGGTAGAGGTCGCGGCTGATCCGGCACGCGCGGCCGCCTGCCTACCGTGCGGCCCGGCAAACCGCCGTCCGTGCGCGCGGCCTCGGGCCGAAGTCGGCCGTCTACGGGGTGCCCGCGGACGACAAGGGGCGGGCCTTTCCGCTTGGGGCTGGTGTGTAAGCATGTCGCGGACATACACATCGGAGCTGTGCGCTTCAGTCCTCGGCGCGCGTTCGGACGAGGGGAGCAGAGCAGTGCGTGACCCGGCGGCGGTGTTCCATGAGGAAGGGAGCGAGAGGTTTGACCCCACCTGTGCGCGAGGCCGATAATCCGCAGGCGCAGTCGATCAAGGAGCGCTTTCACAACATGCAACACGAGGACGACATCAGGCGATGCATCGCAAGCCGGCCGGAGATCCGGCTCGCGATCGCATTCGGGTCGATCGCGGCCGGACGCGAGACGCCCGACAGCGACCTCGACCTTGCTGTCGCCGCCGCGCGGCCGCTCTTCGCCGACGAGAAGGCCGACCTCGTGCATGCGC
The DNA here is from genome assembly GCA_011391185.1 of Betaproteobacteria bacterium. The sequence goes on along the minus strand of JAABRB010000076.1, from coordinate 3,330 downwards.
TCGCACAGGCGACGGGCCGCCCGATCGATCTGGTGGACCTCGCGACGGCGACGGGGACTCTGCTCAGCCGTGTCCTTTCCACCGGTCGGCTGATCGTCCGCCGCGACACTGCGCTCTACGCCGAGCTGATCAGGCGGGCGATCTACGACGAGGCGGACCGCGCGCCGTACCGGCGGCGCATCCTCGAGGCTCAGCGCAGGCGATGGATCCGCGCCTGATCGAAGAGAAGCTCGCCGCCTTGCGGCGCTGCGTCGCCCGGGTGACCGAGGTCGACTGGTCGATCGTCCATCGCATTGCGCACGAGCATGTCGACGACTTCGCGGCCTTCGCAAAGGCGATCTCCGCGCTGCTTGCAACGTGAGTACCCGCAAGTACGCACGGGTGATGTACCGCTGCGCCGACGAGATGGGTATTTCCAGAAGCGCGGTGTCGCGCCATTTCATCAAGGACAGCGCTCAGGCGTTGGCCAAGCTGATGAGCCGTGATTTCACCAAGACCGACCTGATGGCAATTTACGTTGACGGCATCATCGTCGCCCGGCATCACGTCATCGCCGCCGTCGGCGTCGACCATACCGGTGCCAAGCACATGCTCGGACTCGCCCCCGGATCCAGCGAGAACGCCAAGCTGGTCAAGGACCTGCTCGGTTCGCTGGCCGAGCGCGGGGTGGATTTGAACGTTCCTCGCCTATGGGCGATCGATGGCTCGAAGGCGCTGCGTTCGGGGATCGACCAACTTTGCGGTGACGCTGCCCACGTTCAACGCTGCAGGATTCACAAGATCCGCAACCTCACCGAGCGCTTGCCCAAGGCCAAGGCCAACCCGTCCCGCTGGGTGATGCTCCAAGCGCTCAAGGGCGAAGCCGATGCCGGCATCCAGAAGCTCAAAGCGCACGCCAAACACCTCAAGGCCCAGCATCCCGATGCCGCCGCCAGCCTGCTCGAGGGGCTCGAGGAGTTGTTCACGATCAACCGGCTTGGCGTGACCGGCGAGTTGGCGCGCTGCTTGGCGACGACCAACGTCATCGAGTCTCCGAATTCAGTGGTCCGGCGTGTCAGCGGTCGTGTGACTCGCTATCGCGACGTGCAGATGGCGCTGCGTTGGGTGGCCGCGGGTTTCCTGGAAGCAGAAAAAGCGTTTCGCCGATTGCGTGGTCATGAGCGCATCCTCTCGCTCACCCGTACGCTGCGACCTGCTGCAGCTCAACTGAAAAAGGCCGCATAATCGTTCCTGCCACCGGCTTGACCTTCAACTGTGAGCGGGACATCGCCCGCAGCGCTCCTCGATGCGATACGCCCGCTGGGCTACTCCAATCGCGCGTCCCATGCGCTTCGGTACATCGTCGGCTTGCGCCTCGGCTTGAACGCAGCCGCGAACTCCGCCGAGCCGAGCACGACGACGCTGAGCGGCGTACGGTTCACTCGATGTGTTGAGTATTTTTGCTCAGTACGTTGCGCAATTGTGAGCCCCGAGCTACTCCGGCGCGGCTAGCGGGATCGCGGCTCTTCAGGAACCGGAGGTGCCGTGCGAGGTGACCATTGTCACCCGGCGAGCGGCGCGCACGGCGCCCGGATCGCAATACCTATCAGGCCGGCGGAGGCGCGAGCGGTGTCTCGGCAAACAATCCGTCGTAGAGGAACGCCGGCGCGATTGCTTCCATGTCGCGCGCCGCCACGCCGAGCTCACGAAGAACCTCCGGCCAGGTCCGCACCACGGCTACGACGCCGTTGAACTCGGCGCGCGCCTCCTCGACGGACAGTCCAAAGCGCCCGCACGCCGATAGCATGTTGTGAAGACTCGCCGCGCGCCCGTGCGCGCCGGCAACGAGCGCCAGATCGCGCCGCTCCTGCGCAACCGCGGGTTGCGGCACCAGGTCATACGCCGGGGCGAGGCGCCAGCCATCGGCCAGCCGCACGAGGGCGTGGTTCCGGGGGTGGTCGTCGGTGTTGCTCACGCAAGCGTTGAACACCAGTCGACGAAAGAGCTCACGCAGATCTCGCTGCGGGCGCGTCGACCAGCGGCGCAACTCGTCTGCGAGGAGCAGGTAGGACCAGCGGCCGCGATCGACGTAGCCTTCCTCGGCGTCGAGTACGGTCAACCCGCTCACGAGTCTGCGGCGAAGATAGCCCTCGCCGTTCCATTCGCGATCGAAACGCTTGACCATCAGGACGTCGTCCTCGCCCACGCGCTCGAGCTGCGTGCCGGCGGCGTCCAGGCCGGCGCGGCGCGCGAGCTCGAGGGTTGCGTGCTCGATGCGCTGCACGTTCGTGCGATCACGGCGCTCCGGGAACTTGGCGAGCCACAGCGCGTGCTCATGTTCCACACTCGCCTTCGGGCGCGCACCGCCCATGCTCGTGCCCGGTTCGAGCCGCTCGAGGATCTCCGGGGGCACCGGCCGGCCGTCCTGGACTGCATCGGCGGCTGCGATCAGCTCCGCGAGCTGCTGCGTGCGGTTGTGGGGGCGTTCCGCTGCGCGCGGCTCGACGTCGAGGCCGAACGAGAGGTTGCCGGCGCCATCCGTCGGCCCGTGCAGCAGGTAGTCGATGTCGTCCAGGTCGTTCGGACCCTTGCCGAGGAGGCGCTCGATGACGAGCCGTCCCCAGTAATCGGGGCCCGCGTCGCGCACCGCGCCGGGAAGGCCGTTGAGCTTGGTGAAGGTGAACGTCTCCCGTGCAAGCGGCAATCGGAAGGGATCGAGCTCGACGCGGTTGGCGCGCTCGAGGTAGCGGTCGCCGTAGCGGAAATACCCGATGCGCGTCCCGTCATCGAGCTCCTCGACGCGAAGCCGCGCTGCCGGCACCGTATCGAGCGGGTCGGGCAGTTGGATATGAACGTAGATCACCCGCTCAGAAGTCATGGCGATCTTCTTCTCTCGCGACAGCGGCCGTACGGACGCGCTTCGGTCGGCGCGCCGCCTCGAGGGCTTTGCCATGCGCGTCGGCGTCCGGGTCGGCGAGGGATGCCAAGCCGGCGTCGAGGCCGAGCACCCAGAGCACCGTGACGAGGAGGCCAACCGATACGCCGGGCTTTCCGGCCTCGAGCGCCTGGATGGTCTTGCGGAACACGCCGACCTTCTCCGCGAGCGCCTGCGCGGACAGGCTGCGGCGCTTCCGCGCGATTCGGATACGGCCGCCGAAGCGCTCGAGATGCGCTACACTCGCGGCCGGTAGGCTCGTTTGTTTGGCCATTATTGTGGCCTTTAAGTGATTTAGTGGTCCTTATTTTAGCCAAAATAAGTATCCATTACTAGCGGCCGCTCGCGCGCGAACCACCCCCCGGCCTGCGGCCGGACCCCTCCTTGGAAAGGAGGGGACTTTCTTCCTCCCCTCC
>JAABRB010000075.1 GCA_011391185.1 Betaproteobacteria bacterium | reverse complement strand
GATCGAGACGATCTCGGCATGCGCCCGGTCGGAGCGCAGGAAGCATGCGTAGTGCTGGCCTTCCAGGTCGACATCCGCGGTGTAGCACCCTGCGCCGGTGAGCAGCCGCCGATCCTCGCGCCGCCCCTTGAATGCTCCGCTCATTGCCCGCCCCTTGAATCGTGAGGGCGGATTGTCGACGGTATGGCGCGCTACCGCAACCGGGCGTAGTGTTTCCCTTGCCCCACAATGTCCAACCCCGAAAGGGCCGCCATGCAAGAGACGCGAATCGAGCTGCTGCAACGCATGCCCGTCTTCGGCGGAATCCAGGCGGACGTGCTGCAATTCCTGCTGGACCTCTGCCCGATCGAGGAAGTCCGGACGGATGATTTCTTCTTCCGTGAGAACGATGCGGCCGACTCGATGTTCGTGCTCGAGACCGGGAAGGTCGCCGTGCTGAAGTCCTGGAAGGGCGGTGAATCCCTGCTGCGCACCCTGGGAAGCGGCGACTGCTTCGGCGAAATGGCGCTCATGGATCTCCAGCCACGCAGCGCCTCCGTGCGCGCGCTCGAGGACTGCAGAGCAATCCGGATATCCGCCGCCGACCTGTACCGGGTCTACGAGCGGAACCTCGAGCAGTTCGCCATGATCCAGATGAACCTGGGACGGGAAATCAGCCGGCGGCTGCGGGACGCGGACGAGCGCGCGTTCCGCGCGCGAATGGGGACGCCGGAGGCGGAGCTGGGCCGCATCTTCCACGCAAGCTGAACGGAGACGCTATTTCACGAGGAAGTGCGCAATCAGGCCCGCGAGCAGTGCGAGCGCGATTCCCCAGAGGAGCGCGCTGCGCCGGGTTTCCGCGCGCGCCGCCCCGAGCCGGCCGCGGATCAAGGGCTCGGACGCGACATAACGGTCGACCGCTTCCTTCGCTTCCTTGAGGCCGCCGCCCTGCGCCTGTCGCACGATCTTCACTGCATCGATGAATCTTCCGTTCTGCAAGGCGGAAACCGCAGCGAGCGGAAACGCTTCGCCGCCGAAGGACCGGCGCTCCGGCGCGCGATACGGTCGATCGCCCGGAACATATTGCTCCACCGCATCCTTCGCTTCCTTCAGACCGAGCCCGGTCGCCTCCCGCACGATCGTGATCGCGTCGATCTTGTTGCCGGCGCGCAGTGCGGCGATCGCGGCTTCCGGAAGGAGCGACGACGATTCGCCCGCCTCGCGTCGTTTATCGTTCACGATTGATCACCTCGCATCGCGACACGATACGGCGCCCGGGCGGGCGAATCGAGGAGATATGCCTCGGAACGAACGCACACGCACCCCACTTGATGCGCTGCCGGCCACGGCGCATAGTTGCGCACGATTTACCTCCGGGGTCGCCCTCATGATCAGATTTCAGCTCAGCCTGCTCGCCGGCGCGCTGTTTCTTGCCTCCACGGCACTCGCACACCATGGCTGGAGCGAGTACGACTCCGAGCGCGAGCTCACGCTCACCGGCCGCATCGCGGAATCCGGCTACGAGCACCCGCACGGACACATCCGGCTCGAGACGCCGGGCAAGACGTGGACGGTCGTGCTCGCGCCACCCAGCCGGATGGAGCGCCGCGGGCTCTCGCCCGAGGCCCTGAAGCCCGGCAACACGGCGACGGTCGTGGGGTTCCCGAACCGCAACAAACCGGAAGAGTTGCGCGCCGAACGCATCACCATTGGCGGCAAGACCGCCGAACTGCGCTGACAGAAGTGCCGGGGGCCGTTGCATGACGCCCGGCCAAGGCGCCCTCGGGGCGATCGAGGCAAGCGGCCTCGCGCGCGCGATGCGCGAGGCGCTCTGGCTCTATCCCGCCGTCGAGATCGTCCACATCGTCGGCCTTGCGATCCTGGTCGGATCGATCGCGATGTTCGATCTGCGCATGCTCGGCGTCGCCAAGACGCTGCCGGTCCGCGGGGTCGCGCGGTTCCTGTTGCCCTGGACGGTCGGGAGCCTCGTGCTCATCGTCCCGACCGGACTCGCGATGTTTGCCACGCACGCGAGCGACTTCATCGGCAACCCGGCATTCATCACGAAGATGGTTCTGCTGCTGGTCGCGGGCACGAATGCCGCGCTGTTCCACGTTGGCGCGTACCAGGGCGCGGCAGCCTGGGATACGGCCGTCAGTGCGCCCGTCCTCGCCCGGCTCCAGGCCGTGCTGTCGCTCGGGCTCTGGATCGGTGTGATCTCCTGCGGACGGCTGATCGCCTACCTGTAGGCGTTCGCCGATGTCGCGCGGGCGAGTATCAGTTCAGGGGGCGATTGCCCGGCGAGCGGCGGACGCCCAGCGCTGCTCGTCCTCGAGCGGCGAAGCAAAACGCCTGGAGTGCTCGATGACCTCGTTGAACATGTGACTTGCCGCCTCGTGTTGTCCGAGCCGCGCAAGCATTTCTCCGTACCGGTAGCGCGCTTCGAGTCCGACGAATCCCGGGATGAGGTCACGATACGCGGCAAGCGCGGCATCGTTCTCTCCCCGACCCTCCAGGACGCGCGCTTCGAGAAGGCGCACATCCTGCGGGCGAGTCCTGGGCGCCTCCGCCTTGAGACGCGCGAGCGCCCCGGACGCGTTACCCCAATCCCGATTCTCGACGGCGGCCCTGGCGAGACCGAACAGAATCGCACCGTCGGTCTGATACGCCCCCGTCAGGCAGCTCTCGTAGAGCATGTAAGCCTCGGCGTGCATCTCGTTCACCATGCATTCCTCGGCGAGCGCCAGCTTGTTGTCGACACTGCCGCAGATCTCGAGCTCTTCAGCCCGACGCTTCAGGTCGGCATGCGGGTGCAGGACCTTGGCGACATTGCGCGCGCCCCGTCGGACCTTTCGCTGCTCACGTGAATTCGGGAACACCTCGACGAAGTAGTAGATCAGGCATCCCATGACGGGGAACCCCATGATGATGAAGATCCACCAATACGGGCGCCCCGTCTTCAGTGCGTGATACGCGAACGAGAACTGAATCAGCAGCAGGAGTCCGGCAAGAATCGGCATGGCACACCTCTGTGGGCGAAGTCGCTCGGCCGCCGCTCACGCCTTCGGCACAGGCGGCGGCACGCCGCCCGGCCGGGCACGATCGAGGACGGTCATGGCGCTGGCGACCAGGCCGGCGATGTCCGAGAGGTTGGCGGGGAGGATCAGGGTGTTGGTTGTCTTGGCAACGTTGGAGAACGCTGAGACGTACTCCTCGGCGATCTTCAGATTGGCGGCGCTCATGCCTCCCGTGGCGCCCAGCGCTTCGGCGACGACGCGGATCGCGGCGGCGTTCGCTTCGGCCACGACGCGGATCGCGGTGCCTTCGCCCTGCGCGCGGTTGATGGCGGCCTGCTTCTGGCCCTCGGATTGCAGGATCGCGGCCTGCCGCGAACCTTCGGCGACGTTGATCTCCTCCTGCTTCACGCCTTCGGACTTGGCGATGACCGCGCGCTTCTCGCGCACGGCGGTGATCTGCTGCTGCATCGCGCGCAGGATGATCTCGGGCGGCGTCAGGTTCTTGACTTCGTAGCGCAGCACCTTCACGCCCCACGAGCGGCCGGCCTCGTCGAGCACGGCGACGATCTGGCGGTTGATCACGTCGCGGCTCTCGAAAGTCGTGTCGAGCTCCATCTTGCCGATCTCGGAGCGCAGCGTGGTCTGCGCGAGCTGGGTGATGGCCATCAGGTAGTCCGAGGTGCCGTAGGAGGCGAGCCGCGGATCGGTGACCTGGTAGTAGACGATGCCGTCCACCGCGAGCTGGGTGTTGTCCCTGGTGATGCACACTTGCTCGGGAACGTCGAACGGCACCTCCTTGAGCGAGTGCTTGTAGGCGATGCGATCGACCATCGGGATGATGATGCGCAGTCCCGGCTCGAGCACCTCGTGGAAGCGCCCGAGGCGCTCGACCACCCACGCTTCCTGCTGCGGCAGGATGCGCACGCCCTCGATCACGAAGACCACCGCGAGCGCGATGATGAGGAACGGCACCGCGAAGGGTCGGGTGAGCTCCATCACGAAAATCACGATGGAGAGGACGACGGCGATGATGATCTTGGGAAGCATGGTGGATTTCTCCGGTTTGGGAGGACGGGCGACGTCTTCGGGCGCCTTCCTGCGGTGACTCGGGATGATGCGTTGCGCGACCCGCTTGGCGGACTGGCGGAGCGGCGGTGGCGTGCGGGATTTCACGAGATTGAAAAGTGCGCGAACGAGGTCTTCGGGCGACGGCGGTTGATTCGGGGCGGCCATCGCCGGGGCGCGGCCCTAGGCTTGCGGGGTCTTGGCCACGTGCAGCGTCGCGCCGTCGACCGCGGTGATGTAGAGGACTTCGCCCGGCTCGCCGCGGATCTCGCCCGCGATTTTTGCGTCCCACTGGGCGTCGCGGTAGCGCACACGGGCAAGGCTGTCAGGCTGATTGATCCAGGATTCCCATTTCACGGTCTGGCCGATGTCGAGCGCGCGCATGCCCGGTTCCTTCGTCATCCGCTTGTGGCGCTGGATCCAGAACGTGCCGATCAGGAGCACGATCGATGCGACGATCGCCTGCGCCCAGAACGGCGCGCCGAGATACGCCACGGCCGCACCGATGATCGCGGCGATGCCGAGAAAGAGCAGGTAGAAGGTGCCGGTGACGAGCTCCGCAATCACCAGCACGATGCCGGTCACCAGCCAGACGAAATAATGGTCCATCGACGCTCCCTGACGCGACGACCTGCAAGGCGCGAGAGATCATAACCGATCCGATCGGCAGTAAACCGTGCAAGGTGCGCGCCGCGTGGGAGTGCCGCGATCGAATGGAGAAATTTGCCGCGAATTTTGTGGCGGAGTCTGCCGCGGGGCGGCTGCGCGCCGGCCCGGATTGCGCGCCGAGGCGCAGCGGCACCGATGTCCGGCGTGCCTGGATCAGGCGCGGTCGGAGTGAACGCGTTTGGTCGCGTCCTCTTGCATGACTTTGCACCGCAGATGCCTGGCCGCCTGGACGACGGCGATCGCGCCAGTTCCGAGCGCAATGGCGGCCGGGAACGCGATGACCGCGATCAACGTGCCGTGCCCCTGCTCCTGGCCATATGCGATGCAGCCCATTGCCGCGAGGCCGATCGCCGCAATTGCGAGCAGGGCGCCGACGCAATAGAGCGCGCGGTAGCGCTTGAACGCCCCGCCGTGTTCCTGCGCGTGAACGCCTTCCCACGCGAGCCACATTCCACTCGCGAGCACCATCCCGGAAATCGTCAGCCAGCCTGCGTACACGCTGCCTCCCGAACCGGCCATCCTGGCCGTCGTGCACCGGGCCGAAATCGCCCATCTGACGGTGTTAAAGCAGCCGGGAGGCCAGAACCGGCGCGAAGCCGGAGATTGGTCGGGGAGGTGTGACTTTTCTGGCAGGAACGAGGGCGGGAGGCACTTTCGCGGGAATTTGGTGCGCGCAGTCCGCACGCGAAGCGGGCGAAGACAGTCCGATTAGCGTCGAAACAGGGGTGTGGTACCCGATTCTGGTCGTCGAATCACCGACAGCCGCGAAAAAGTGGCCCGGAGGCCCTGGAAATCCGGCCCCCGAGGAGTTCAGGGTGCGCGGCCCGAGCCGGGGTCGTGCGGCTCCGTGGGCTTCACGTCGAGCGTCTGGTCGTCGCGCTCGACGCGATAATCGCCCTCGATGACCACCGTGCCCGACTGCCCGCCGCTCGCCGCCTCTTTGCGCAGCGCGCGCATGCGCCACGCAAGATAGATCCACAGCACGATCACGACGACGCCCGCCACGAGTGCGAGCACCGAGGCGAAGATGAGCGCGATGGCGAAGAGGATGACGCCGAGCGCGAAACCGAAAATGCGTCCGATCACGCCCCTACTTTGTCATGAGCGTACGCCGCGCGCAACCGGGCGCCGCGCACGGAGGCCGCGTTCCTTATCCGGCGCGGCAATGCGCGAGCGCGGTGGCCTGCAGCACGTCGCCCGTGCTCCGCGACTGGACGAACGCCGCGACGCCGCCGCGCCCCGAGTGGACAATGCGCTCGGCGAGCTCGGCGCGGCCGTTGCCGTCGAAGGAGATCGGGCCGAACCACTTCCGCACGACGTAATCGTGCGCGAGCGTCGCGCCGCGGTTCTCGCCCGCTTTCACGCTCGTCGTGTGCCCGTTCTCGTACGTCGCGACGTAAAGCGCCACGCCGCCGCGGTCCACGTCTTTCGGCACCTCGGCGCCGATGCGCATCTGCGCGACGCCGGGCTCCTGCGCGTCGAGGTTCACGGTGATCGTGGCGCGCGCCGGCATCGCGTTCGTCGCCTTCACGGTTTCCTCGAAGGCGCCGCCATTGCCCCAGCCGCGAAAATCCCGGCCGGCGAAAACGACCTGCGGCGTATAGATGAACCGTGTATTGCCCATTGCCGAGTACGCCTTCTGCCGCGCGGTGTAGCTTGCCGATGCAAACCGGTCCTGCCATCCGATGTAGTCCCAGTAGTCCACATGCAGGGCGAGCGGCACGACGCGATCGGCGCCGTATCCGGCGTCCTGCAGCTTGCGCAGCCACGCGTCGGCGGGCGGGCAACTCGAGCAGCCCTCCGATGTGAAGAGCTCCACCAGCGCAACCGTGTGCGCGGGACTGGTTCCGGTGCACGTGGCGGCCACGGCGAGCCCGCTCGTTCCGGCCAGCGCGGCCGCGGCGATCCAATTGAGGCATTTCATGATGTGCGCTCCTCCGGGAAGTGCGGCCCGTGACGTCAGCGGAGGTTCGCGGGCACGCGGAATGGGGATCCTATCCGGGCATTACGAACGACAGGCGACGTCGGATGCACACCGATTCTCGGGCATTTCCGACAGCGGGCGGCACTTTTTACGCGCCACGGCACAACCGTCGATAATCGCGCGCCATGGTCACCTCCACGCAGGGCGCCCGGGCCGGCGCGCTCTGGCCCTTCTTTCTCGCGGCGTCCGCGTGGAATTTTGCCCTGGGGATGAGCTACATCCTGGTGCCGCTCTACGCCCACGGACTCGGTTTTTCCGGCGTGGCGATCGGCGGCATGCTGTCGCTGCCGATCATCGCGCACATCGCGATCGCCCTGGTCGGCGGCGCCTATACCGATCGCGTCGGCGGCCGGCGAATGGCGCTCGGCTCCTTCATCTGCTGCGCGATCGCCGGCGCGGTGTTCGCCGTGTCGCAGAGCTTCGCCGCGCTGCTGGCCGGCCAATTCTTCTTCGTCATCTCGCGCGCCACGTTCTGGCCGGCGATCTGGTCGATCGGCTCGCAGCTGCCGGGCGACCGGGGCACGCGGATGGGGCGGCTGAACGCCGTGACGAACGGTGCGCAGATCGTCGGCACTGCCACGGCTGGGCTGATCGTCGCGCTGGTCGGCTTCGGGACCGGCTTCTGGGTGCTCGCCGCCGCGAGCGTGGGGGCGTTTGCCGCGATGATTCAGTTCGTAGCGCCGGTGACCGCTCACGTGCAGGCCGCGGGCGGACTCTTCGGCGCATACCGGGTCCTGCTTCGCCGCCGCGTGCCCTATTACGGAATCGTCTGCGCGATGTACGCGGCACTGCCGTTTTCCCTCTCGATGTCCTTCTACCCGATCCTGCTCGTCGAGCAGGGCAACGCGAGCGATACGGCCGGCTGGATGCTGGCGCTGCGGGCGCTGGGCGGTGCGGTGATCGGCGCCACGGCCGGGCGGTACGTGGGCAACGCACGCGGCTGGGGTTTGCCGTTTGCCGCCAGCACCGGGATTGCGCTGTGCGTGCTCTCGGTGGCGCTCGTGCCTCACCCGTTGCCCGTCAGCCTGCTCCTCTTTGGCGTGGGAGTGGGATCGGGGCTGATGACGCTCTTTTTCCAGATGCTCGTGGCCGAGACCAGCTCGCCTGCCGAGCGCGGTTCGGCGCTCGCTCTGAGCGGTCTCGGCTGGCAGTTGTCGCACGCCGTCGTCCCGATCGTCATGGGCGTGCTCGCCGACCGGTTCGGCGTCGCGACCGCATTTCCGATCATCGGCGCGGCCGCGGCGGTACTTGCCCTGGGATTCGTGCCATTGCACCGGTGGGCGATGGGTCATGCACGCGCCGTGTGACGCTCTGCACGTCGCCCGTCCTGCCAAACCCCTAGAATGGGACCATTGCCAACTCCGACCAAGGGAGACCCGGGATGTCGCCGGAAATGAAATACGCGTTGATCGCCTTCGGGATCGGTTGCCTGATCGTGATCATGGAATGGAATATCGCCAGAAAGAAGAAGGGCGGCCTGACCTGGGCGGACAAGAAGCGCCTCCGCGGCATCGTCGGCGTCTCGGGGGGGATCGCGGCGCTCGTGTATTTCATCGTGCTCCTATCGAATTGACCGGCACCGTGTCCGGAAGGCGATGAGGCGGCGCCACCGCGGATCGGACGAGCGTAAGATTCACGAGTGATGCAGAAATCGCAATGACGCCCGACGGGCCACGCATACCGCCTCGCACCGGAAGCACTTCGCAGCACACGCTGCTGTCCGCGTGCCGCGATCACGCGCTCGAGCGCCTGCAGGAAATTCTGGCTGCCGCGCTGAAGAGCGCCGCCGACGAGCTGCTCGACATTGCGACGCGCATCACCAGTCCCGATGCGCGCAAGCAGTACCTGCACGCCGTTGACCAGGCACGCACGCCGGGCGCCAAGTTTCGCGAAGGCGTGGCGGAGGCGTACCGGAAGCGGGTTGCCAAGCTCTCGGGGGAGAGCATTCGCCCCGACGCGAACGCGACGGCGCTCAACGCGAGCTCGCTCACCCTGGTGCAGACCACGGTGCTCGAGAACGAGATCGCGATCGGCAACCTCACGATGCGGCTGAAGGACAAGAGCGGCGAAGAGCTTTCCCTGTTTACGCGGCGCGTCAGCACGATCGTCGGAGATCCCGAGCTGCTGGATGTCGACAATCCGGTCGGCCCTTCGCCCCTCGCATGCGGCGTCTACGGTGGATTGGGCGCGCTCGAGCTGCAGGAGGCGGCGGTGCGGCCACTCGGCAACCTCGTTGCCGACCGGCTCGGCGCCGAGCTCGGGGGGCTTTATCACGATCTGAATCAGCTCCTGGCGGGTCGTGGCGTGGCCAGTGCAGCAAGGGCCCGGATCGTCAAGAGCAAGGATACCGGGGTCGCGTCGAAACGCGATGCGCGCGGTGGAGAGCCTCCGCCACCGCTTCCAACCGGAGACGTCTTCGGCCAGCTGCAAATGCTCCTCTCGCAGCAGCGGGGCATGCCTGCCGGTCAGCCCGGCCCGGGCATGGTCGGCGGGCCGGGAATGATCCCCGGCGCCGGGGGCGTGCCGGGCATTCCCGGAGGCGGAGGCGGAGGTGGCGGCGGCGGCGGCGCAATGATGGCGACGCCCGCAACCGTCGACTGGCTCACCGGGGTGCAGCGAGGTGGCGCGGCGGCGGCCGGATTTGCCGTTCCCGCAAGCGGCGAGTCGATGAACGTCCTGCACGCGCTGCGCCAGTCGGACGTCGGCCAGCGCCTCGACGCGACCGATGCGACGACGTGCGACCTCGTCGCGATGATGTTCGACCATGTCTTCAGCGACCCGCGCATTCCGGAAGCGATCAAGCCGGTGATCGCGCAACTCCAGGTTCCGACGCTGAAGGCGGCGATGATCGACCGCAACTTCTTCTCCGACGAGGCGCACCCTGCGCGTCGGATGCTCGACCGCCTCGGGTCTGCCGCGATCGGCTGGCGCGGTACCGCAGACGCTTCGGATCCGCTCTACGGTGCCGTGGAGCGCGTCGTGAAGAGTGCGGTCGAGGGCTTCGGCAGCGACCTCTCCGAGCTCGAGACGCTCACCGCCGAGGCGGACCAGATTGCAAGCCTCGAGGAGGCGCGCGCGGACGCTGTTGCGCAGCGCTCGATCGATGTGGTGACCCGCCGCGAGCGCCTCGTGGAGGCGCAGGAGACCGCGCACGAGGTCGTGAAGCAGCGTCTGCGCGAAACGGTCGTGCCCAAGCAGGTGCGCGACCTCACGGAGCGGATCTACCAGGCGGTGCTCGGATCCGCGCACGAGAACGGCGGCGCGGAATCCGCGGCCTGGGTCGCGGCGCTCGAGACCCTGGACAACCTGCTCTGGAGCGTGAAACCGAAGAGCGGCGCGGAAGAGCGCACGCGGCTCGTGAAAATGCTGCCCGGCATGCTCAAGGCGCTCGATGAGGGCATGAAGATCGCGGGATTGGACGACGACGAACGCCAGGAAGCGCTCAACACGCTCGCGCCGCTCCACGCAGACGCGGTGCGCGCGTCGGCGTCCAAGGCGGCGTCGCTGGCCGCCGAAAGCCCGGCACCCGACGAGCTCGAGCCGCCCGAAGAAGCAGAAAGCGCGGAGCCGGAAGATCCACCGACGCTGCAGTCGGAAACGCTCACCGGCGAAGACGTGGTGGTCGACACGATCGCAGTCGCACCGCGCCCGGGCCGCAAGGCGCGCGGGTTCGGCGGTGCGCTCGCGCGGATGGAGAAGGGCACGTGGGTGGATTTCAAGCAGCCCGACGGGAGCACCCTGCGTGCGCGTCTCTCGTGGGTGAGTCCGCTCAAGGGCATGCACGTGTTCGTCAATCCGGACAGCTCGCGCTCGCTCGCGCTCGATCCCGACGCGCTCGACGAGACCATCTCGCGCGGGGACGCGCAGGTGCTCTCCGCCGCGCCGATGGTGGCCGAAGCGATGAGCTACGTGATGAACGATTTGCAGCAGGCCGGCGCGACGCACTGACTGCGTTCGCGCGGAGACCGGCCCGAACCACCCCGTCACGCTACGCGTGCCACCCCTCCTTGAAAAGGAGGGGAAAAAAACTCTGCACTCGGCACGGCCTCCACTTAGCGGGAAGGAGGGTAACGGGAGGAAACCAGCCGGTTTCCTCCTGTTCGTATCCTTCCGATCTTGTCCCTGGGGAAACCAGCCGGTATCCCGCTGTTCGTGACCTTCCGCTCTTGCGCTTCACTTCATGAAGAAAACTTCGCCCTCCGGGTAGAAGGCGTACCACGCAAACCAGTAGGTCATGACGCTCGGGATCTCCTTGCCATTCTTGTCGAGGACGCGCGCCGTGCGATGCTTCGCGTTGTAGGCGACCCGGATCTCGCGTCCCGCGAACTGGTCGACGACGCCGCCGTCCGTCTTGGCAAGCTCATTGAACGGATAGGCCTTGCGCTTGCCATCGATGTCGAGCCCCAGCACGACCTCCTTGTTGTCGAACCGGCTGCTCGAGTTCGCCACCGGGAAGAAGAGCATCGGGTTGACGTCATAGCCCGCATACGGATCGCGCGCATAGTTTCGCGAGTAGCCGGTGTCCTCCGAGAGGACGAGCGTGTTCGGATAGCGCCCGACCCAGTCCTCCCAGCTGGTGTGCGCGGTCGGAACGAGCCCGAGCTTCTCCCCCTTCGACGGGCCGGAGATCGCCTTGCCCATGATCTGCGACCACAGCGAGTTCGACTCGCGATCGTAGAGGAGGACATCGCTGTTGTAGAGCAGGCCCGACACGCCGAACGAGCGCCGCCTGTCCTTCACGATCCGATCGAACGTCACACCGGACCCGCACAGCGGGCAGTACGTCACCGCGACCGCCGTTCCGCCGACCGAGTCGTTGACCACCTCGTGCCAGTTCAGGATGCGCACCGGGTAGGCTTTCGCCTCGCCGTTCCGCTCGACGCCGAGAATCCGGTCGCCCGGCGCCAGCTTCACCTGGCCGGCCGCGACGAATCGGGGCCGGTCGATTGCGGGAATGCCGTCCTTGGGCGGGCCGCCGCTGTGAATCTCGGCGGGGTTGACCAGCGCACCGCGCAGGTCGAAACCGTTCAGGGTCTGCGCCAGCGACACGGAAGCAAATGCGAGCGCCATCACCGCAAGCGCGGCCGGCGCGATCAGACGGGGCGTCATGATGTTTCTCCTCATTGCCGTATGGCCCCGATACGGGCGGCCGGGGCCTACGGATGTGTCGGCCTTCAGAGATCAACCTGGCGTCACAATCCGGAAATGGCCTGTTTCAAGGATGCTGCTAGA
>JAABRB010000074.1 GCA_011391185.1 Betaproteobacteria bacterium | reverse complement strand
TGAACATCTTGGAGCCGCCGGTCTTCCACGCCTTCTCGGAGACCGTGACCTCCTGGTCGAGCGCGATGCTCTTCTTCTCGAGCGCGGCAAACGCCAAATAGGCGGTCATCAGCTGGGTGAGCGACGCGGGCTCGGCGCGAGCGTCCGCAGCGTGCGCCGCGATCGGCTCGTTGGCCGTGAGGTCCATGAGCACCCATGCGGTTGCGGCAACCTGGGGCGGAGGCGGCGCCTCCGCGAGGGATGCGTGCGATGCGAAGACGGCGCACAGCGCCGCGACTCGAAAAAAGGATCGGATGAACATTCTGGTCAATGCGAGTGAATGAAGATCGGCGACAGGATAGACGACAGGATAGCGAGGATTGAGGGTGGTGGACCGGATTGGACGGTCCGGCAAGCGGACAGCTACGGCGATTATACCGTCCGGGCTCCGCCTACCTGACGACGATCGGCGTTACCTCGAGCGCCTCGCGAATGTGTCCCGAGACTGCGAGCGCCTCCACGCGATCGCGATACGGTCCGGCACGTACGCGATGCAGACCGTCGGTGCTTTCGACGCGCAGTGCGCCGGCAAGCCACGCAAGCTGGCCTGCGACCCGGTCACGAAAGAGATCCGCGTTCTCGCGTGATGCAAACGCACCGAGCTGCAGGTACACGCCGGATGCGTCGACCTCCGTTGCGATATTGCTTGGGCTTGGGCTTGGGCTTGGGTTGGGGCTGGGGCCGGGCGCTTCCGGCGGCGACGGCTCGGGCCGTGCCCTGTCGGGGATGGCCGGAGGCGGAGCGGACGCTGTGAGAGACTGGCCGGGAATGAGCAGCTCGACTTCCACCATCGCGCTGCCGCGACCGATATAGTCGAGCCGGTTTGCCGCGGCGTACGACAGATCGATCAGGCGATCGCTCAGAAACGGCCCGCGATCGTTCACTCGCACGACCACCGACCGGCCATTGACCAGGCTGGTGACGCGCACATAGCTCGGCAGCGGCAGGGTCGGGTGCGCGGCCGACATCGCGTACATGTCATAGACCTCGCCGATCGACGTGCGCCGACCATGATACCGGCGGCCGTACCACGAGGCGACGCCGCGCGCCTTGTACGGTGCCAATGAGGACATCGGCACATACTCGCGCCCGAACACGCTGTAGGGTCGGCTCGCCGCGCGGTTCAGCGGCTCCGGTCTCGGCACGGCGTCGGGAATGGTGTCCAGGTCGCGCGGGGGATTGCTGCCCGGTCCGTCGTCGAGGTAGTAGCCGCCGCCGCGTCCCCCCGAGTCCGGGCTCTTGGGGGTGCTCGAGCATCCCGTGGCCAATGCCGCCGCGGCGAGCAGCGCCGCGCACAGCCTCAGATGGCTCAGCCCGCTACGCGCCACGACCCGCTCCACGCGCCTCACTCCTCGCCCCTCACTCAGGTCTGCATCAGCTTGCGCTCGCGCGCGACGCTCATCAGGACGCCGATGCCGAGAAAGAGCGTGACCAGCGCGGTTCCGCCGTAAGAGATGAACGGCAGGGGCACGCCGACCACCGGCAGGATACCGCTCACCATGCCCATATTCACGAACGCGTAGGTGAAAAAGATCAGGGTGATGCTGCCGGCGAGCAGCCGCGAAAACGGTGTCGGCGCGTTCGCCGCGATCATCAATCCGCGCGCGATCAGGGCAATATAAAGCACGAGCAGCAGGCTGTTACCGATCAGCCCGAACTCCTCGGAGTACACCGCGAAAATGAAATCGGTGTGCCGTTCGGGAATGAATTCCAGATGGGTCTGCGTGCCGTTCAACCAGCCCTTGCCGTCGAGCCCCCCCGATCCGACCGCGATCGTGGCCTGGATCGTGTGGTAGCCGGCGCCGAGAGGGTCCTGGCTCGGGTCGAGGAGGGTCAGGATGCGCCGCCTCTGATAGTCGTGCATCACCGTCCAGACGAGCGGCAGGCTTGCGGCAGCGGCAATCGCGAGCCCCAGGATGATCCGCCACGACAGCCCCGCCAGGAAGATGACGTAGCAGCCGGTGGCCAGCACGAGAAGCGCGGTGCCGAGATCCGGCTGCCGGATGATCAGGGCGGTAGGGATGGCAAGCAGTATTGCCGCGACCAGGTAGTCCCCGAGGCCGAGCGTCGCGGCCCGGCGGTGGAAATACCAGGCGAGCATGAGCGGCATCGCGATCTTCATCATCTCGGAGGGCTGGAACCGCGTGACGCCGACGTGCAGCCACCTGCGCGCGCCGTTCACGACGTCGCCGCCCACCGCCACCGCCACCAGCAGCGCGAGCCCGACGAGGTACACGGTGACCGCAGATCGCTGCAGCGTTTGCGTCGGCACCTGTGCCACGACCCACATCGCGGCGAGCGCGACCGAGAGACTGACGAGCTGGGCCGTCACGCGCGTCGGGTTCTCGTTCGTCGCGCTGTAAAGGGTGAACATCCCGATCGTGATGATCAGCGCGACGATCCCGAGCAGCATGCCGTCGATGTTGACGGTGAATCGTTGCCAGAGCCGCGCGATCATCCTTCCTCCGGGGCGTCGGGATCGAGCGCGGGAGGCCGGTCCGGAATCTTTCCGAGCAGGAAATAGTCGAGCACGATGCGGGCGATCGGCGCGGCCGTGGCGCTGCCGTGGCCGCCATTCTCGACCAGTACGGCAAGCGCGATGCGCGGCGCGTCAGCCGGCGCGAAGGAGATGAAGAGCGCGTGGTCACGATTGCGCTCCGCGACCTTCTTCTCGTCGTACTTCTCGTCCTGCTTCATCGCGATGACCTGCGCCGTCCCGGTCTTGCCCGCGAAGATGTACTCGGCGCCTGCACCGGCCCGCGCGGCGGTGCCGCCCGGGCGCGTGACGTCGACCATCGCGGACTTCACGAGCTGCACCCACTTCGGATTGAGATGGATGGTCCCGATCGGCACGGGCTCGACCGTGCGCCGCTCACCGGTGACGATGTCGATCGTCTCGCGCACCAGGTGCGGTCGGTAAACGACACCGTCGTTCGCGAGGATCGCCGTGGCGTGGGCGAGCTGCAGAGGGGTGGTGAGGTTGTAGCCCTGCCCGATCCCCACCGAGATCGAATCGCCGGCATACCATTTCTGCTTGAAGCGCTTCATCTTCCAGTCACGCGACGGCAGCAGACCAATGTTCTCTCCACGGACGTCGATGCCGGACCGGGTGCCGAACCCGAACTGCGTGAGAAAACCGTGCAGCTTGTCGACGTCGGTGTCGTTCGCGACCCCATAGAAGTAGGTGTCACACGAGACCACGATCGCCTTGTGCAGGTTCACCATGCCGTGTCCGCCGACTTTCCAGTCGCGGTAGCGGTGCGTGGTCCCGGGCAGCGAGAAGAAGCCCGGGTCGCTGATCGCATATTCGGGCGTGCGCTTGCCGAGCTCGAGCGCCATCAGGGCCATGAACGGCTTGATCGTCGATCCGGGCGGATAGGCGCCGTTCAATGCGCGGTTATTGAGCGGTTTGTCCGGATCGCCCATCAGACGGTCCCAGCTCTGCGGATCGATTCCATCGACAAACAGGTTCGGGTCGTAACCGGGACGGCTCACGAACGCGAGAATCCCGCCGGTCGAAGGTTCGATCGCGACGAGCGCGCCGCGATACTTGCCGAACGCCTGCTCCGCGACCTCCTGGAGCTTGAGGTCCAGTGTGAGCACCAGGCTGTTTCCCGCGACGGGCGCACGCGACGAGAGGGTCCGCACGCCATGGCCGCCCGCGTCGATCTCGACATGCGCCGAGCCCGTCGTGCCGTGCAGCTCCTGCTCGTAGCTCTGCTCGACGCCGGTCTTGCCCATGAAGTCCGTGCCTTTGTAGTTCGCGCTCGACTCGCGGCTTTCCAGCCAGGCAAGGTCCCGGTCATTGATCCGGCCGATGTATCCGAGCACATGGGATCCGATCTCGCCGAACGGGTATTCGCGGAACAGGCGTGCCTTGATCGCTACGCCGGGGAAGCGGTATGCGTTGGCCGAAAAGCGCGCCACGTCCTCGTCAGACAGGCGCGTCTTGATCGGCAGGCTCTCGGCGCCGCGCGTCTCCTCGCGCAGCTTCTTGAAGCGCTTGCGGTCGCGAGGCTGTATGTCGATGACACCGGAAAGCGAATCGATCAGGGCGTCGAGATCGGCGACCTGCCCCGGCTGGATCTCCAGGGTGTACGCGGATTGATTGCGCGCCAGCACGACCCCGTTGCGGTCCATGATCAAGCCGCGATTGGGCGGCAGCGGAACGACCGAAATCCGGTTGTCCTCCGCCTTCGTGTGATAGTAGGAATGCTGAAAGACCTGCAGATACAGGAAGCGTCCGAAGAGCACTCCGAAAGCGATGAGGACCAGCGCTGCGGTGGCCGCGAGCCGCACGTGGAAGCGACGTACTGCACGCTCCGGATCGCGATACTCGGCGAGACCGCTTGATCCGAGCCGGCTGCCCATGCCGCGCGAGCGGGACGTGAACAGGTTGCGGTCGATGGACCCGGTGCTCATCTCAGATCGGCCGGTTCTCGTCCACGTGCTCGGGCCTTCGCTGGGGCGCGAGCAGCACGTGCGTCGCGACCGGCCACAGCGCGGCCGCGATGAAGCTGTCCAGGAAGAACGACCAGCCGGGGAACGTCCCGCCGGTCGCCATGCGCGCGACGAGCATCAGGGTCTGACTTGCAAGCAGCAGGACGAGCACGTGCAACGCCTGCTGCCAGATCGGGAACCAGAGAATCCGGCGGTGCAGCCACTGGGCGCCGAACGCGATCACGGTATACGCGAGCGCGTGCTGGCCGATGAGCGTGCCGTTCGCCGCATCCATGACGAGTCCGAGCAACCATGCAATGCCGATACCCATCCTGCGCGGCTGGTGGATGCACCAGAACGCGATCACGAGCGCCAGCAGATCCGGCACCCCGCGCAGGTCGGGCCAGGGCAGCAGGTTGAACAGCAGCGCCAAGGTGAGGGAGAGCGCAATGTTGCCCACCTTCACCGGCAGCAGGATGTGCTCGCGAAGTGTGCCGCCCTGCATCACTGATTGCTCCGTGTCCGTTTGCTCTTGACCGTTTTCCGGCCCGGAGGTTTCGCGTCTTGCGGGGGTGCCGGGATCTGCTCGGCCCGATTGAGGACGAGGACCTGCCGGTGACGATCCACGCCGGCACTCGGCTCGCAGACGATCCGCGCAAAAGTGAGCGCGGTGTCGCGCTCGACCTGGGTCACCCGGGCCACCGGCAGGCCGGGCGGGTAGACCGCGTCGATTCCCGAAGTGACCAGCACGTCGCCCACTTCCACGTCGGCATTGGCAGCCATGTGGCGCAGTTCGAGCGTCGCGCCGTCGCCTGAGCCGTACACGATGCCCCGCAGCCCATTACGCACAACCTGGACCGGAACCGGGTGGTCCTTGTCGATGACGAGCGTCACCTCCGCGAGCAGCGGGTGCACCCGGGTCACCTGTCCGAGCACGCCGGCAGAATCGATCACGGGCTGCCCAAGCTGCACGCCCTGCTGGGTGCCCTTGTCGACCATCACCGTTCGGGCGAACGGGTCACGCCCGGCATAGACGATTTCGGCGAAGACGGCCTGCTGGGGCGCCCTGGTCCGTGCCGCGAGCGCCTTGCGCAGCTCCGTATTCTCGGCCTTGAGCGCCTCGAGGGTGAGGAGGTCGGGTGCGCGCTTCAGCCACTCTTCGTTGAGTGCGGCATTCTCCCGTTGCAGCACGGCGCGGGTCGCGAAGAAGTCCGAGAGATTTACGAATGCGGTCACGGGTGCGGTGGCGAGCTGCTGGATCGGGTAGGCCGTGAGCGCGAGCACCTGTCGGAGCGGCTCCGCATAGCGGAAGCGCGCATCGAGCACCATCAGCAGGATCGAAAGCACGGCGAAGAACCCGAGCCGGGCCAGCGGGGCGGGGCCGCGGAGGAAGAACGGCGGCGGCTGCCTTTCCATTACGAGTGCGGAGTGCGGCGTGAGGAGTCAGGAGTCACGACGGCGCCTGCCGCGGCCGCATCACGACGCCTTACTCCGCACCCGTAGCTCCTTACTCCCTGCTCAGTCGCTGGTGAATATGCTGCCGAGCTTGTCCATGCTTTCGAGCGCCTTGCCTGAGCCGCGGACCACACACGAGAGTGGATCGTCCGCAACGATCACCGGCAGCCCGGTTTCTTCCATGAGCAAGCGGTCGAGGTCGCGCAACAGCGCTCCGCCTCCGGTGAGCACGAGCCCCTTCGACGCGATGTCGGCGGCGAGCTCGGGCGGTGTCTGTTCGAGCGCTGACTTCACCGAAGAGACGATCTGGTTGAGCGGCTCGGTCAGCGACTCGAGGATCTCGTTTGACGAGATCGTGAAGCTACGCGGGATGCCCTCGGCGAGATTACGGCCCTTTACTTCGATCTCACGCACCTCGGAACCCGGAAACGCGGAGCCGATCTCCTTCTTGATCGTCTCCGCGGTCGCCTCGCCGATCAGCATCCCGTAATTGCGCCGGATATAGTTGATGATCGCCTCGTCAAACTTGTCGCCGCCGACCCGCACCGAGCCCGAATACACCATTCCGCCGAGCGAGATGACGCCGACTTCAGTGGTGCCTCCCCCGACGTCGACGACCATCGAGCCGGTCGCCTCCGAGACCGGAAGATCCGCGCCGATCGCGGCCGCCATCGGCTCCTCGATCAGGTAGACCTGCGACGCGCCAGCGCCGATCGCAGACTCGCGAATGGCGCGCCGCTCGACCTGCGTCGAGCCGCACGGCACGCAGATGATGATGCGCGGCGAAGGCGAAAGAATGCGCGAGACGTGCACCTTCTTGATGAACTGCTTGAGCATCTGTTCGGTGACGGTGAAGTCGGCGATGACGCCGTCCTTCATGGGCCGGTGGACGGTGATGCTCCCTGGCGCCCTGCCGAGCATGACTTTCGCTTCCTTGCCGACCGCCTGGATGGTGCGCTTCCCGTTCGGGCCGCCTTCCTGCCGGATCGCGACGACCGACGGCTCATCGAGAACGATCCCCTTGCCGCGCACGTAGATCAGCGTATTCGCCGTACCGAGATCGATGGCGAGATCGTCCGAGAAATAAGCTCTTAAAAATCCGAACATGGACCCCTTCCCTGCAAGGAAAATCGAAAGGATTCGCTATAATACCGCATCCAAACGATTGTTTAAGCGGAAAAATTCATGTCTCTACCCATTGATCAGGTCAAACGGCTCGCCCACCTCGCCCGCATCGCGGTGACGGATGCCGAGGCCGCGGCCGTGCAGGCGGACCTGAACCGCATCTTTGCGCTGATCGAGGCGATGAACGCCGTGGACACCGCCGGGATAGAGCCGATGGCGCACGCCCGCGATCTGACCGTCAGGCTCCGCGCAGACGAGGTCCGCGAGAGCGACCGGCATGAGGCCTTCCAGGCAGTCGCGCCGCAGGTGGAAGCCGGGCATTACCTCGTCCCCAGGGTCATCGAGTGAGGCGTGCAGGGTTGCGCCTCGCTCCTCGCGCCTCACCCCGACTCCGCGCCAGATGAACAACGTGTCACTCAGAGAGCTCGCGGCGGCGCTCGCGGCACGGAAGATCTCGAGTGTCGAGCTGACGGAGCACTGCATCGAACGCATCGGCCGGTTCGACAAGGACCTGAATGCATTCATCACGGTCGATCCCGCGCGCAGCCTCGAGCAGGCGCGCGCAGCCGATGCGCGCATCGCCGCAGGACGCGCGGAGCCGCTCACCGGCATCCCGGTCGCGCACAAGGACATCTTCGTCACGCAGGGCTGGCCGAGCACCTGCGGATCGCGGATGCTGGCCAACTTTGTTTCCCCCTACGACGCGCACGTCATCGAGCGCTGCAACGACGCCGGCGCGGTGATCCTGGGCAAGACGAACATGGACGAGTTCGCGATGGGCTCGTCGAGCGAGACATCGTGGTACGGGCCGGTACGTAACCCGTGGAACCGCGATCGGGTTGCCGGCGGCTCCTCCGGCGGCTCGGCGGCGGCGGTCGCGGCGCGGCTTGCGCCCGTGGCGACCGGGACCGACACGGGCGGCTCGATCCGGCAGCCCGCCGCCCTGACCGGCATCTGCGGGATCAAGCCGACTTACGGGACGGTGTCCCGCTACGGCATGATCGCGTTCGCGTCGAGCCTCGACCAGGGGGGGGCCTTGGCGCGGAGCGCCGAAGATCTCGGCGTCCTCCTGAACGTGATGGCGGGATTCGACGCGCGGGACTCGACGAGCCTCGAACGCGCTCCCGAGGACTATTTGCGCGATCTCGAACGGCCCTTGGCCGACGCAAGCGCAGGCAAGCCGCTCGCCGGCCTGCGGGTCGGCGTGCCGGGCGAGTATTTCGGCGCGGGGCTCGCGTCCGACGTCGCCGCGGCGATCGAGGCTGCGATCGTCGAGCTGGAGACGCTCGGGGCCAGCGTGGTCGACGTGCATCTGCCGAACACCGGGCTTTCGGTTCCGGCCTATTACGTCATCGCGCCGGCCGAGGCGTCGTCCAACCTGTCCCGGTTCGACGGCGTGCGCTACGGGTATCGGGCGCCCGAGTACGACGATCTCGTCGACATGTACTGCAAGACCCGCGCGCAGGGCTTCGGCGCCGAGGTCAAGCGCCGGATCCTGATCGGCACCTACGTGCTGTCGCACGGCTATTACGATGCGTACTACCTCAAGGCCCAGCGGATTCGCCGGCTGATCGCCCGGGATTTCACCGCGGCTTTCCAGGTTTGCGATGTGATCGCGGGGCCGGTCGCGCCGACCGTCGCGTTCGGACTCGGCACGAAGATGTCCGACCCGGTGCAGATGTACCTCAACGACATCTATACGACCGCACCGAATCTCGCCGGGCTACCCGCAATGTCGATCCCGTGTGGCTTCGGGAATGAAGGATTGCCGGTCGGCCTGCACCTGGTCGGCGACTACTTCTCGGAGGCGCGGCTGCTCGGCATCGCACATCAATTCCAGAAGGCGACCGACTGGCACGCCCGCGTGCCAATCGGCTACGATTGAACCGCCGCGGCCGGGTAGCGAAATGGAGTGGGAAACAGTCATCGGCATCGAGACGCACGCGCAGCTCTCCACGCGCTCGAAGATCTTTTCGGCGGCGTCGACGGCGTTCGGCGCTGCGCCCAATAGCCAGGCCTGCGCCGTCGACATCGCCCTGCCGGGCGTGCTGCCGGTGCCGAATCGCGGCGCGGTCGAGCGCGCAATCCGCTTCGGGATCGCGGTCGGCGGCACAGTCGCCGCGCGCTCGATCTTTGCGCGGAAGAATTATTTCTATCCCGACCTTCCGAAGGGATATCAGATCAGCCAGTTCGATGCGCCGATCGTGCAGGGCGGGACGATCCGGATCGTGCTGCCCGACGGCACCGAGAAAACGATCCAGCTCACGCGTGCGCACCTCGAGGAGGATGCCGGAAAGAGCCTGCACGAGGACTTTCACGGCATGACCGGGATCGACCTCAACCGGGCGGGCACGCCGCTGCTCGAAATCGTGACCGAGCCCGACATGCGCTCGGCGGACGAGGCCGTCGCGTACGCGCGGACGCTGCACGCGCTGGTGCGCTGGATAGACATTTGCGACGGCAACATGCAGGAGGGGTCCTTCCGCTGCGACGCGAACGTGTCGGTTCGGCCCCGCGGGTCGGACCGGCTCGGCACACGCTGCGAGATCAAGAACCTGAACTCGTTCCGGTTTCTCGAGCGGGCGATCAACTTCGAGGCGCGCCGGCAGATCGAGATCCTCACCGACGGCGGGCGCATCGAGCAGGAAACGCGGCTGTACGATCCCGCGCGGGACGAGACCCGTCCGCTGCGCTCCAAGGAAGAGGCGCACGACTACCGCTATTTCCCGGATCCGGATCTGCTCCCGCTCGAAGTCCGGGAGGAATGGGTCGCCGAAGTGCGCGCCACGCTTCCCGAGCTGCCCGCCGCGAAGCGCGACCGCTACGCACGCGAGATCGGGCTGACGGCCTACGACGCAGCCACGCTGACCGGATCGCGCGAGACCGCGGCGTTTTTCGATGCGGTCCGTGCTGCCCTGGCGACCCGCGAGCCAGGCGGCGATGCGCGGGCTCAGGCGAAGTCCGCCGCAAACTGGGTGATGGGCGAGCTCGCCGGCGCACTGAATCGTGCCGAGCTCGAAATTGATCGATCACCGGTGTCCGCGCAGCAGCTCGCCGGACTCATCGCCCGGATTCACGACCACACCATATCGGGGAAAATCGCCAAGGAAGCGTTCGATGCGCTCTGGGCGGGCGAGGCTGCCGGAGACGACGCGGTCGATGCGATCATCCAGGCGAAGGGGCTCAGGCAGATCACCGATCCGGGCGCGCTCGAGTCGATCATCGACGGGATCATCGCCGCGAATCCGACCCAGGTCGCCGAGTTCCGCGCCGGACGGGAGAAGGCCTTCAACTTCTTCGTGGGTCAGGCGATGAAGGCCACGAAGGGCAAGGGAAATCCCGCGCAGATCACCGAGATCCTGAAGCGGAAGCTCGCTGAGTGAGCAGAGCGCGCACTTAGCGGGAAGGGGGGTAACGGGGGGAAACCAGCCGGTTGCCCCCGGTTCGTGACCTTCGGGTTTTTCTTCTACTGGGCGGCCTTTGTGGCCACCGATGCGGAGGGCGCCGCGCTCGACCCGGTGATCAGGAGATAGCGACGCTTGTCCTCGTCATAACGGGCGTTGATTGCTTCGACGTCCTTCTGCTTCGATTCAATGAGCGAGCGCTGCGCCCGCAGATCGCTTTCGATTTCGAAGGTCTCCCGCTTGATGTTCTGCGGCAGGGGCTTGTCCTTGTAGAACTCGCCCTCCTTGCCCAGCGCGACGAGACGTTTCTCCAGATCCGAAATGCGCAGCTTCACCTGCCGGACGGATTCCGTATTGTTATCGAGTGCGCGCGCGCGCGCGTCATCGATGTCCTTGATCGACGGGTAGGTGGCGAGCAACGCGCGATTCTTGCGGCTCTCTTCGCGTGCAATCGCGGCGACCTCGCGCGCCTTGCGCTCTTCCTCTTCGCGCGCCGCGACTTCCTGCGGCGTGAGCGCGGCGGAACTGCGCTTGACCACCGTGCCCTGCGAATTGAGCTGCTCGGAAGCGCGACCGGTCATGTCGATCGGCGGCCGGTCCGTGTAACGGATACGCCCCTGGTCGTCGACGTACTTGTAGAGTTTCTGCGCGCCCGCGGGTCCCGCGGCCAGGAGCGCGCAGAAGACGATAAGCAGAGTCTTCGCGCAGTTCATGATGACCGTCTCTCCGTGTCGTCGTTATAGGGTGGCTGTACAGCGGGCGGTGAACACGGCGCAGGGTTACCCTACGCCGATTTTCCCGCTTCGGGCGCATCCCGGCTATTGGACCGCTTTGCGGCGCAATACGCTCGATGTCGGCCCACGCTTTGCGTAAAATTCCACATATGTTGCACGGGCTTACCGCACAATCTTGGCAAGGTGCGCGACCCGGCGCGGCGCAATGTGCCGAGTTTCGTCACCCGGCTGCTCCAGCGTGCCGTCGGTGCCGTGCGGCGCGCGGCGCGCCCCAGATTACCCCGGCGCGCGCTGCGCCGTGGCTGCGTTTCCACGATTTTCATTCCTGATTTCAACATGCTACGGATAACCAGTCTGAATCTCAACGGAATCCGGTCGGCAACCCGCCGCGGATTTCTAGCCTGGCTCGAAAAGAGGGGTCCTGACATTTCCTGTATGCAAGAGATCAAAGCGCATCAAAGCGACCTGGATGCCGCAATTCTCATGCCGGACAGGCTGCACGGCTTTTTTCACTGCGCCGAGAGGAAGGGCTACGCTGGCGTCGGTCTCTACTGCCGGAAGACGCCCGACCGGGTGATCGCCGGTTTCGGCAGCGAGGAGTTCGACCCCGAAGGACGTTTTCTGCGTGCCGACTTCGGAGATCTTTCGGTGGTCTCCGTGTACCTGCCGTCCGGTTCGAGTTCCGAGGAGCGGCAACAAGCGAAGTTCCGCTTCATGGACGAGTTCATGCCCTGTCTCGAGCGGCTGCGAAAGAGCGGGCGCGAGTTCATCGTCGCCGGCGACTGGAATATCGCCCACCGCGAGATCGATCTGAAGAACTGGCGTGGCAACCAGAAGAACTCGGGCTTTCTGCCGGAAGAGCGCGCGTGGCTGAGTGACGTGTTCGAGCGCGCCGGCTGGGTGGACGTCTTCCGGATGCTGGATCCGCGCGCGGAGCAATACACCTGGTGGTCGAATCGCGGCCAGGCATGGGCGAAGAACGTGGGGTGGCGGATCGACTACCAGATCGCCACGCCGGGCATCGCAGCCCGGGCG
>JAABRB010000008.1 GCA_011391185.1 Betaproteobacteria bacterium | reverse complement strand
TCGGGCCCGTCATTCCACGAGACGTGCAGAGCGCCCGCCGGATGCCCGACGAAGAGATACTCCATTTCACTGCGGCAATCCATAAGCAGCGCCTGCGGCGTGTTGTGCAGGAACTCGAACGCATCGCGAGGGGCAAGATGCTTCAATTTCCGGGTGGCGTTGTTGGACGGGAACGCAGTATATCGCGTGCAGCGTCTTGTCGAACCGCCTTGGTTGACAAAGAGTTAAGCGCGAAGTAGCCTCTTTGGCCAGCGCCGATTTGATTGCCAGCTTGCGGGCGCTCTAGAAATTCGGCTAAAGCGAAGCGACCCGATCCGCGCTTGGCCGATCGGGTTTTTGTTTTTTGCCGCCTGTGGTAGGGGGCGGCATCGGTCCCGTCCATCAACAGTATGCAGCCAGACCGCACCGCCGAACTCCGCGCCCTCCTCGAGCGCCGCATCCTGGTCGAGGGAACAAGGGGGCGATGCCCCCTTGTATATCCCCCGAGTATCGCGGCGAACGCGTCTCGATGACCATGCAGCCCGACCGCACCGAAGAGCTCCGCGCCCTCCTCGAACGCCGCATCCTGGTTTTGGACGGTGCCATGGGCACCATGATCCAGAGCTACAAGCTCGACGAGGCCGGTTACCGCGGCACGCGCTTCGCCGACTGGGCGACCGACCTGAAGGGCAACAACGATCTCCTGTCGCTGTCACGACCGGAAATCATCGCGGCGATCCATCGCGCGTACCTCGCAGCCGGCGCCGACATCATCGAGACCAATACCTTCAATTCGAACGCGCCCTCGCTCGCCGATTATCGGATGGCGACGCGCGCCTACGATCTGAACGTCGACGCCGCTGCGCTTGCGCGGGCTGCGGCGGACGAATGGAGCGCCCGGACGCCCGAACGCCCGCGATTCGTCGCGGGCGTGCTCGGACCCACGAGCAAGACTGCGTCGATCTCTCCTGACGTCAACGATCCGGGGTACCGGAATATCACTTTTGACGAGCTGGTGGCCGCCTACACGGAATCCGCGCGCGGGCTCCTGGACGGAGGCGCCGACCTGATCCTTTTCGAAACGATCTTCGACACGCTGAACGCGAAAGCCGCAATCTTCGCGGTGGAAAGCGAGTTCGAGCGACGCGGTCAGCGCCTGCCGGTGATGATCTCCGGAACGATCACCGACCAGTCGGGCCGCACGCTGACGGGGCAAACACCCGAGGCGTTCTGGAATTCGGTGCGTCACGCGCGCCCGCTTACGGTCGGACTCAACTGCGCGCTCGGCGCAAAACTCATGCGGCCCTATATTGAGGAGCTCGCGCGCTGCGCCGACACCTGGCTCTGCTGCTATCCCAACGCGGGCCTGCCGAATCCGCTCGCGGAGACCGGCTACGACGAGACCCCGGAGTACACCTCGGGTCTCCTGCGCGAGTTCGCCGAAAGCGGTTTCCTCAACATCGTCGGCGGCTGCTGCGGCACGACACCCGAGCATATTCGGGCGATCGCCGTCGCGGTGGCCGACCTGCCACCCCGCAAGGTGCCGGAAATCGAGCACCGCACGCGACTTTCAGGTCTCGAGCCCCTCAACATCGGCAGGGATTCGCTCTTCGTGAACGTCGGCGAGCGGACTAACGTGACCGGCTCGAAGGCCTTCGCGAGACTGGTCCTCGCCGGCGACTATACGAACGCGCTCGCCGTCGCGCGCCAGCAGGTCGAGAACGGCGCGCAGGTGATCGACGTGAACATGGACGAGGCGATGCTCGACTCGCAGGCCGCCATGGGGACGTTCCTGAACCTCATCGCGTCGGAGCCCGACATCTCGCGCGTACCTGTGATGATCGACTCCTCGAAATGGTCGGTGATCGAGGCAGGTCTCAAGTGCGTCCAGGGCAAGTCGATCGTGAACTCCGTTTCGCTCAAGGAAGGCGAGGAACCGTTCGTCCGCCAGGCGACGCTGGCGCACCGCTACGGCGCGGCGGTGGTCGTGATGGCATTCGACGAGCGGGGGCAGGCCGACACGCTGGCACGCCGTAAGGAGATCTGCCAGCGCGCGTACGACCTCCTCACCGCGCGTGTCGGTTTCGCGCCCGAGGACATCATTTTCGACCCGAACATCTTTGCAGTCGCGACGGGCCTCGAGGAGCACAACGCCTACGGCGTGGACTTCATCGAGGCGACGCACTGGATCAGGATGAACCTGCCTTACACCCAGGTGAGTGGCGGTGTATCCAATCTCTCGTTCTCGTTCCGCGGCAACGACGCGGTGCGCGAGGCCATGCACACCGCATTCCTCTATCACGCCATCAAAGCCGGCATGACCATGGGCATCGTCAATGCCGGTCAGCTTGGGGTCTACGCGGAAATCCCCAGGGAGTTCCTCGAGCGCGTCGAGGACGTGATTCTCAATCGGCGGCCCGAGGCGACCGAGCGCCTCGTCTCCTTTGCCGAAACGGTAAAAGGCGGGGCGCGGCGCACCGAGGAAGATCTGGCATGGCGCAGCGCGCCCGTGGAGGAGCGGCTCGCGCACGCCCTCGTCCAAGGCATCACGACCTGGGTCGTCGAGGACACCGAGGAGGCGCGACGGAAAAGCGACCGGCCCATCCAGGTGATCGAAGGGCCGCTCATGGATGGCATGAACAGAGTGGGCGACCTATTCGGGGCCGGAAAGATGTTTCTGCCCCAGGTCGTGAAATCGGCGCGCGTGATGAAGCAGGCGGTCGCGCACCTGGTGCCCTACATCGAAGCGGAAAAGGCCCTGTCGGGCGAAATCCGGACGAAGGGCAAGATCGTGATCGCCACCGTGAAGGGGGACGTGCACGACATCGGAAAAAACATCGTTGCGGTCGTGCTTCAATGCAACAACTACGAAGTGATCAATCTCGGCGTAATGGTGCCGGCGCAAAAAATCCTGCAGGTGGCGCGCGAGGTGGGGGCCGACATCATCGGCCTGTCCGGGCTCATCACCCCTTCGCTCGAAGAGATGGCGCATGCCGCGCAGGAGATGGAGCGCGAAGGGTTCAAGATTCCGCTGCTGATCGGGGGCGCCACCACCTCCCGCGTGCACACGGCCGTAAAAATTGCGCCGGGTTACGCGGGTCTCGTGGCCTACGTTCCGGACGCATCGCGGAGCGTGGGAGTATGCGCGAATCTGCTTTCGGAGAATGCGCGCGAAAACTATGTCGCGGAAGTGCGCGCCGACTACGAGCGGATTCGGGCGCAGCACGCCGCCAAGAAGGGCCAGGCGCCGATGATCGCACTGGGCGATGCACGTGCGAATGCCAGCAAGCTCGACTGGTCGAGTTACGTGCCGCCGGTGCCACGACTGATCGACCGTCGGGAGTTCCGTGGCTACGATCTCGCCGAGATCGCGCGCTACATCGACTGGTCACCGTTCTTCCAGGTCTGGGACCTCGCCGGCGCTTACCCGAAGATTCTCGAGGATCCGGTGGTGGGCGAGAGCGCGCGCAGCGTATTCCGGGACGGGCAGGCGATGCTCGAGCGGATCATCCGGGAGCGGTGGCTGACGGCGAACGGTGTATTCGTCATCGCACCGGCCAACTCGGTGGGCGACGACATCGAGGTCTACACCGATGAATCACGCCGGGAAACCGTCGCAATGTTCAGCATGCTGCGCCAGCAGAGCCGGAAGGCGGACGATCGATTCAATCTCTGCCTCGCGGATTACGTGGCACCGAAAGCGACTGGCGTGCGTGATTATTTTGGCGGGTTCGCGGTCACTGCCGGCCTGGGGTGCGACGAGCGGGTGACCGCATTCGAGGCCGCCCATGACGACTACAATGCGATCATGCTGAAGGCGTTGGCCGATCGGCTCGCCGAGGCGTTCGCCGAACTCATGCATCAAAGGGTGCGTCGCGATTTCTGGGGCTACGCGGCAAACGAGGATTTCTCGACCGCGGAACTCACCGCAGAGCGCTACCGCGGCATCCGCCCGGCACCCGGCTATCCGGCCTGCCCGGACCACACGGAGAAGGGCGCATTGTTCGAGCTACTGAATGCGACGGACACCGGCATGGCACTCACCGAAAGTTACGCCATGCTGCCTGCGGCGAGCGTGTCGGGTTTCTACTTCTCGCATCCGCAGGCGCGTTACTTCGCGGTCGGCAAGATCGATCGCGACCAGATCGAGGACTATGCGCGGCGCAAGCGCATGGATCTTGCAAAGATGGAGCGTTGGCTGGCGCCCGCACTCGCCTACGACGCCTGAGCAACCTGCCGCAATCCAAGTTTCCCCAGCGACAAAAGGAGCACGTCATCATGCAACTCAAACGTCACGATCCGGGCAAGTTTCTGTCTGGCGCGGTCGAGGCCAACGGTTTTGTCTTCGTGGCTGGCCAGGTGCCCGACAATCTCGATCAAGGCGTGCGCGGCCAGACCGAGCAAGTGCTCGCCAAGATTGACGCGTTGCTCGCCAAGGCCGGCACGAGCAAATCGAGCATCGTATGGGCGAACGTATGGGTGGCAGACATCCGCTCGCGCGACGAGATGAATGCCGCCTGGATGGCGTGGATGGATCCGAAGAATCCGCCCGCGCGCGCGACGGTCGAGGCCAAGCTCGCCGATTCACGCATTCTGGTGGAGATTGCGTGCACCGCTGCCAAGTGACGCGGGTCCGACGCGGGAGTTGATGGCGCCCTCGCCTGGCCGGATCGCGCGGGCGTCCGTCCTGGTCCTCGCTCTGTTGGTTGCCGCGTGCTACCCCGAGTTCGACTGGCGGGAAGTGACCTCGGCGGGTGGCCGGTACACGGTCCTGATGCCTGCGCAGCCGGAGCACGCACAGCGCGAAGTCGTGGTCGGGGGCGTCGCACTTGCGCTGTCGATGGCTTCGGTGCGCAAGGAGGGCATGGCATTCGGCGCGGCGTACGCGGAAATTCCCGACGGCTATGCACGACGGGCCGAGCTCCCCGCGGCGGCGCGCGACGCGCTCGTGCGCAATATCGGTGGACGGATCTCTGCAGACCGGGAAGTGAGGATAAAGGGCGCGGTCGGCCGGGAGTTTCTTGCGGATGGCAGCGTCGGCGGACAACCGATGCGGCTTGCGGCTCGGGTCTTCGCCGGCGATTCCCGCTTCTATCAGGTGGTGCTCGTCGGGCAAAGCGACCGGCTGGACAAGGCCGACGCCGCGCTGTTTCTGGGCTCGTTTCGTCTGACGGAGAAATGACTTGGGGCCGCTAGGCGCGCCAAAATCGGCGATTGAGCACCACCACGAGCGTGAAAAGCTCCAGCCTGCCGAGCAGCATCGCGGCAGTGCAGACCCATATCTGGAAGGTGTTCAGGCTCGCGTACGTCGTCGCGGGTCCGACCTGACCGAGCCCCGGGCCGGTGTTGTTGAGACTGGCGATCGCCGCCGAGAGCGCGGTAAGGAGATCGAGCCCGGATAGCGTGAGCAGAAACACGACGACGAGCAGTGCCGTCCCGTAGAACGACATGAACGCGAGGACCGCGAAAACCACCCGCGGCGGGATCACCTGCTGGCCGAGCCGGACCGGAATCTCGGCGCGCGGATGGACGAGGAGCGATGTCTCGCGAAACATCTGCTTGACGAGGAGCCGCGCCCTCACCATCTTGATCCCGCCACCGGTCGAACCGGAGCAGGTGACGAATCCGCACAGGAAAAGCATCCACAATGGCGCGAACACCGGCCACGCACCATAGTCGGTATTCGAGAAACCGAGCGTGGTCGCAACCGACGCCGTGTTGAAGGCCGCGTAGCGCAGCGCAGTGGCGAACTCCGCGTAGACGCCGGTGATCCAGAGATACAGCGCGATGCCCAGACAGCTTCCCGCCAGGATCAGCACGAACGCTTTCGCCTCCGGATCGCGCAGATAGGGCAGCAGCGACCGGCGCGTCAACCCGAGAAAGTGCGCGCCGTAGCTCAATCCGGAGATGAACATGAAGGCGATCGCGACCGATTCGACCGCGATGGAATCGAAGTACCCGATGCTGGCGTCGTGCGACGAGAAGCCACCGAGCGCGAGCGTCGAGAATGCGTGGATGACCGCATCGAGCCAGCTCATTCCGGCGATCCGATAGGCGATCGCACAGGCGGCGGTGAAACCGACATAAATGAGCCAGAAACCCTTGGCCGTCTCGGCGATGCGGGGCGTCAGCTTCGTGTCCTTCATCGGTCCGGGCGTCTCCGCGCGGTAGAGCTGGCGCCCACCGACTCCCAGCATCGGCAGAACCGCGACCGCCAGCACGATGATTCCCAGGCCGCCGATCCAGTGCAGAAGCGTGCGCCAGACGTTGATCGAGCCAGGCAGGCTGTCCAGGCCCGAAAGCACCGTCGCGCCGGTTGCGGTGAGGCCGCTCGTCGCCTCGAAGTAGGCATCCGAGAAGGACAGTCCCGGAATCGCGATCATCAGCGGCAGTGATGCGACCGCCGGGAGGATCACCCACACGCTGATCACCAGCAGGAAGCCGTCGCGTATGGACAGATCGCGTCGAAACCTCCGCGTCATGCCGTAGACGAGCGCCCCGATCCCGACACTCAGCGCGAGCGCTTCGTCGAAGGAGCTTTGCGCGCCGTCCTCGATCCACCATGACACGCCGATCGGCACCAGGAGTGAAAGTCCGAAGATCAGGACCACAAGCCCGAGAACATTCAGAACCGGAAGGATTCGGCCCATTGCCCTACTCGGATGACCGCTGGCTGAACACGCTCGACGCTTCGCCTAGATGAATGAAAAGCCGACCTGGAACAGCTTCTCGACCTTCGGAATCATCCGCTTGTTCGCGACCAACATGATGACGTGGTCGTCGGGCTTGATCGTGACGTCGTGGTGGGCCATGATCACCTGGCTATCACGGGTCGTCGCCACGAGATCGTTGATGCGCTCGGTCTCGGGTCGCTCCAGCCGGCGCACGATCGCCCCGATGGCCGCGCCGCGCGGCAGCTGGATCTCCTCCAGCCGCTTGCCGATCACCTTGCAGGTCTTCTCGTCGCCGTGGGCGATCAGCTCGAGCGCCTCGGCGGCACCGCGACGCAGGCTGTGTACCGCCACGACGTCGCCGCGGCGGATACGCGTGAGCAGCTTGCCGATCGTCGCCTGCGCGGGGGAAATCGCGATGTCGATCTCGCCGCCCTGCATCAGCTCGGCGTAGGAGCGCCGGTTGATCAACGCAACCACCCGGCGCGCGCCCATCCGCTTGGCGAGGAGCGTCGACATGATGTTATTCTCGTCGTCGTTGGTGAGGGCGAGAAAGAGGTCCATCTCGGCGACGTTCTCGCTCTCGAGAAGCTCCTCATCAGTGGCGTCGCCGTGCAGGACCAGCGCTTCGGAGAGCTGTGCCGCGATTTCGCCCGCTCGACGCTTGTTGAACTCGATCAGCTTGACCTGATAGCGATCCTCGAGCGCCTTGGCGAGCCGCAGCCCGATGTTGCCGCCGCCGGCGATCATCACCCGCTTCACCGGCTTGTCCATCCTGCGCAGCTCGTGCATCACCTTGCGGACGTGATCGGTATCGGCGATGCAGAACACCTCGTCGCCGGCTTCCACGATCGTCTCGCCGTCGGGGATGATGGCCTGGTCGCCGCGAAAGATGGCGACCACGCGCGCGTCGACCGACGGGATGTGCTGGCGCAGGTCTTTCAGCGGGTGGCCGACGAGCGGCCCGCCCTGGAATGCGCGCACCGCCACCATCGTGACCCGGCCAGCGGCGAAATCCAGCACCTGCAGCGCCTCGGGAAATTCGATCAGCTTGGAGATGTTCTCGGTCACGATCTGCTCGGGGCAGATCGCGAAGTCGACGTCGAAGCCTTCCTTGGACAGGATCTCGGGGCGGCTCATGAACCCCGTCGCCCGCACCCGTGCGATCTTGGTGGGCACGTTGAAGAGCTTGGAGCCGATCTTGCAGGCGACCAGATTCGTCTCGTCACTCTGCGTCACCGCGATCAGCATGTCGGCGTCCTCGATGCCGGCTTCGGTGAGGACGCGCGGATCGGCCGCGCTGCCGGTGACGGTGCGCAGGTCGAACCGGTCCTGGAGTTCCTTGAGCTTCGCGGCATCAAGATCGATGACCGTGATGTCGTTCTGCTCCGAGACAAGGTTCTCTGCAAGGGTAGAGCCGACCTGGCCCGCACCCAGGATGAGGATCTTCACTGCGCTCCCTCGAGTTTGCGCGCGCGGATTGTAGCTTGTTCCACCATCGTCAGCGCGTGCCGCGAGACGGCGATCGGCGCCCGCGTGAAATCACTCGTCCTTGCGACCCAGCGGAATTCCGAGCGCCTTCAGCTTCCGGTACAGGTGTGTGCGCTCGAGTCCCGACGTCTCGGCGAGCCGGCTGATCGACGGATCGCGCGCAAGGTGATGCTCAAAGTAGGCGCGCTCGAACGCGTCGCGCGCCTCGCGCAACGGGATATCGAGCGGGACGCCGGTTCCCGCATTCCTTGCTGCGGGCCGCATCAATACCCGCTCGACGTCGGCTGCGTTCATCTCTTCCTCGAGCGCCGCGAGTGCCG
Organism: Betaproteobacteria bacterium; assembly: GCA_011391185.1. The sequence continues at coordinate 17,022 of JAABRB010000008.1, read as the reverse complement.
CACTCTTGACCGCCTGCTGGAGTTCCTCGAGATTGCGCGGCCACTCGTATTGCCGCAACGCATTGAGTGCCGCGGTCGAGAAGGTGCGCGGCGGGCAAAAGCGCGACTCGACGAGCTGGGCAAGCAGTGTGGTGGCGAGCTCCGGAATCTCCTGCGCAAAATCACGCAACGCGGGCAACCCCAGAACCAGTTCCGACAGCCGCGCGAGTAGATCAGCGTCGAATCCCCGCTCCTCGACGAGGCGACGCGGATCCTCCGAGGAGAACGAGACATACCGTATCGGGCTGCGCTCCGTGCGCGCGAGCAGGAACATGAGATTGCGCTGCTGTGATTTGCTCAGATTGGCAAGCTCGTCAATGAAGAGAATTCCGCCGGCTGCCTGGACCAGGAGCTCCTGCGGGGCATCCGTGAGCGTCTTTCCCGCACCAATCCATGGCGTGTTGGGGCGTTGCAGCGCTCTGGCATAGAGCTCGGGGATCACGCCAGGCTCGCCACGCAGCAGCAGCGAGGCGCTTGCGTTGGCGAGTTGCGCGAGGCGCTTCCGCGCCTCCGTGATCACCGGCGCGCGGCCCAGACTGGCGAGCGTGAGCTTCGTTTCGGGCCGCGTCTCGCCACTGCGTAGCGCGCGCTTCACCGCAGCGAGGAGTTTTTGCAGCGCGATCGGCTTCTCGAGAAAATCCATCGCGCCGATCCGGGTCGCCTCGACGGCAGTGTCGATCGTGGCGTGGCCGGACATCATTACCACGGGCATGTTGAGCGATCCGCTCGCGGCCCATTCCTTCAGCAGCGAAATACCGTCGATATCCGGCATCCAGATGTCGAGCAGCACGAGCTCCGGGCGCTCGCGGGCGCGCAATTCGCGGGCGACAGTGGCATTGTGGGCGAGGCGCACCGTGTGCCCCTCGTCGGTCAGGATCTCCGACAAGAGCTCCCGGATCCCGACCTCGTCATCGACTACCAGAATTTTCGCCATGCACTCCGCCTCACGCCGCCAGCGGCAGCGCGACCGTGACGGCCGCACCGGATTGGGGGCGATTCTCGATCGAGACTGTACCGTGATGCTCTTCAATGATCTTCTTCACGATGGCGAGTCCGAGCCCGGTGCCTTTGGGCTTGGTCGTCACGTAAGGCTCGAAAACCCGTTTCAGGATGCTCTCGGCGAAACCGCCGCCATTGTCGGCAACGCACAGGCGGGCGCGGTCGCCCGCTCGTTCGGTGCGAATTTCGATCCGCGGATCGCGCCGGCCAGCGAGGGCATCCTGCGAGTTCTGGATGAGATTGTGGATGACCTGCCGGATCTGAGCCGGGTCGCCGCGCACCAGTGGCAGCGCGTGTCCGAGCCGCAGGTCAACCGGCACGTCGGAATGCTCGTACAGCGCAAACACCTCTCGGACGAGGCCGTTCAAGTCCAGCGCGCGCAGCGTCGGCGCCGGCAGCCGTGCGTACTCGCGAAACTCGTCCACCATGTTCTTGAGCGCGGCGACCTGGTTGATGATCGTGTTGGTCGCCCGTTCGAGCGCCTTGGCGTCGTCCGCCGGCAGCCGACCCGCGAGCTTGGCCTGCAGTCGCTCCGCCGAAAGCTGGATCGGCGTCAGCGGATTCTTGATCTCGTGCGCCAGGCGCCGCGCGACTTCGCCCCACGCGGTGGCCCGCTGCGCCGCGATCAGCTGCGTGATGTCGTCGAACACCACGACGAATCCGCCTCCGGCCGGGGCCGGCAGCCGTGAACCGCGCGCCAGGATCACCTGGCCTCGCTCGGCGAGCTCGATCTCGCGTTGCCACGAACCCTCTCCCGACCCCGCGAATGCCGCGCCGATCACGGGCGCGAGGGCGTCGAGTGTTTTCGATCCCGCGAGCGGCGCGCCTTCGCGGCGCGCAAGGTCCTCGCCAAGAATCGCGCCGGCTCCCGCATTCGCGATCAACAGCCGAAACCTTTCGTCGAACGTGAGCACGCCTGCGGAGAGGTTGGCAAGAATGTTCTCAAGATACGCCTTGGCGGCTTCCACCTGCTCGCGGTTTGCCTCAGCTGTCGCTCGCGCCTGACCCAGCTGGGCAGTCATCGAGTTGAACGAGCGCGTAAGCACGCCCAGCTCGTCCCGACTCGTCGTCTCGGCACGCCGGCTGAAGTCGCCGCGGGCGACGGCCTCGGTACCCTCGGCGAGCACCGCGAGCGGCGCGGACAGCCGCCGTGAGAGCACGAACGCGAGCGCGATAGACGAGAAGAGCGTGAGCAGCAAAGTCAGTGTCAACGTCAGGAGATAAATTCGCTTGAGTCCACTGCGCAGCAGCGAGAGCTCTCGGTAGTCTGCATAAACCGTTTGCACGGTTTCGGCGCTATCAACCAGACCCGCGGGCACCGTGTCGACCAGCTGCAGCCACCGCGTCTCATCGGAAATCGCGACAGCCGACAGTGGGACAATGGCCCTCAGCAGCAGGCCCCGCTCGCCCACGCCCTCGATAGCCGCGTAGCCGCGCGCGGCGCGCGCGACGCGCAGCGCCGCGGCGGGCGGTGGCTCTGCAACGAGGCGCTTCACATTTCGCGACGCGCTTGCGATAACCGAACCGCTGCCGGCAATCAGCACGGCCTCCGTGGCCCCTGCCTGCTCGTGCATGCGATTCAGGGCTATCGCCTGCAGCGCGGGCGGCAACTCGGAGAGTTCGAGCGCCATGGTGGTGGCCTTGCTCTTCAGCTCCGCGAGCCGGGCGTCGAGCATGTTGCGCGCCAGATCGAGGCCCTTTTCCAGCGCCGCATCGACGCGAACGTCGAACCAGGACTCGATGCTGCGGGTGAGAAACTGGACCGACACCGTGTAGACGAGCGCGCCCGGCACCAGCGCCATGACCACGAATATCGCGAGAAACCGCAGCGTCAACCGCGACCCGAACGCGCGCGCCTTCAGTGCTCGACGCAACGTGATCAGCTGATAACCGACGAGAACGAAAAGTCCGAACACCATCGCTCCGTTCAGAAGGAGCAGCAACGGATAATGCTCGGCAAAGAGCGTGGTTTGCCCGCTCGCGGCGGCAAGCAGAAAAAGCAGAATGCCGGCGAGCGCCGCGCTGGCGACGAGGAGATAGGTCATTTCGCGCCGGCCTCCGCCGTGCCTGCCGGCGTGGCAAACGCCCAGCGCTGCCATTCGGAGGAAAGGGTCCACTCGCGGTTGGCCAGGGCACTCACCTGGAACGGCTTCGGGAGCTGCGAGACGTCGAGTCGCATCCGGACCGCCACCATGTAATGCGTCTCGGGTCGCAGTTGGTCATTCGCGAGTACGATCCACTGGCGCGCCTGGCCCAGCACATGCAGCGCTTCGTCGAGTGTCGGATAGCTCTGGTGCAGCGTACCCGTGCTGAGACGATAGGTCCGCGTCAAAGCGTGAAACGAAAGGCGCGTCGAGCGCGAGACCGACGCGATCCGGTCGTCCAGCCAGTACCAGCGCGGACGCGTGCACTCGAATTCCATCGTGAAATAGAGCGCCACGCCCATGTGCAGGGCGTTCTCGAGTCGCGAAGTGAGCGTCACGCCAAAATCGGCATGCAGCGCGACACCCTCTTCTCCCACAATCAGGCGGGTGTCGCGCACCGCGATCTCGTCCGCTTGGGCAGCGTCCCCCGCGAGCATGCCGGCCATCGCCGCCAGCACGAGAATCAACCGGCGCAGACATTCGGCTAATCGCTGGACCGGAACCCCCAGGCTGGCCTGCATCGCAGAGTAAGAGTGCAAGATCCTATCGTTCCTGGTCAGCAAATCGTTTTTGTCGCGTGGCCCGCGCCTCGTAACGTCCGGAAGGACAGCATACTTTGCCTCGCACGAACCCCTGCGAGACTTTCTCAGGAGAGCGCTTTCTCCAGCAAGGCGTAAAAGAAGCCGTCGTGCTCCCCGTCGGGCAGCAACTGGCCCCCGGAAAATCCCGGGACGGCGACGCGCACCGCGTCTGATTGCTGTCCGAGAAACCAGTCCACCACTGCGCCGTTCTCCTCGCCGAATACCGAACAGGTGGCGTAGAGCAATTTACCACCCGGCTCCAACACCCGCCACAACGCGGCAAGCAGGCTGCGCTGTCGGGCTGCAAAGCCCGCAATGTCCTGCTCGCGTCGCAACCACTTCACGTCCGGGTAGCGGCGGACAACGCCTGACGCGGTGCACGGGGCATCGAGCAGGATCCGATGGAACGTCCGGCCATCCGCCCATTGCTCAGGTTCGCTGCCGTCACCGTGCAGGACCCTGGCCGCGAGGCCCAGGCGCGCTAGCGTGCCACGCACGCGCGCCAGCCTGTCAGGGTCGATATCGAGTGCGGTGAGGTCAACGTCTGCGACCTCGAGCACATGTGCAGTCTTGCCCCCTGGCGCTGCGCACGCGTCAAGCACGCGCTGCCCGGGGGCGGGGTCAAGCAGGGGGGCTGCAAGCTGTGCCCCCGCGTCCTGCACTGACACGACCCCTGCGGCGAAACCGGGGACGTCTTCAACTGGTAGCGGTGTTTCGAGGCGAACCGCGACTGGACCAACCCGCCGTGCGTCGATGCGCTGGTCCGCGAGCATCGCAAGGTATTTGGCCACGCTCGTTCGTCGCACGTTCACGCGCAGCGTCATCGGCGGGTGCTGATTGCCCGCTTCGAGCGCTCGCTCCCACTCGTGGGGATACTGCGTGCGCAGCCGATCCACCCACCATTGCGGATGGCAGTAGCGCCCCACTTCGGACGCAGCGACCCGCGCTTCCAACGCCTCCTGCCTGCGCAAATAATTCCGCAGGACCGCGTTGACGAAGCCTTTCGCCGTGGCGACGCGAAGCTGCCCGGCCGCATCGACCGCCTGGCTCACCAGAACATGGGCCGCCCGCCCGGATTGCAACCCGCGCAGCGACACGAGGAGCAGCGCACGCACGATGGGATCGGGAGGCGCCCGATCCGTGAGTGCGTCGATCAGGACGGCGCCACGGCCGAAATCGCGCAGTGAGCCATACACGAGATCGAGCACGGCAGGTCGTAGCGGCCCCTGTGCGCGCACAGAACTAAGACTCTCGCCAGCGGCGACTCGCGCGACGATCCGACTCGCGTCGGCAAGGCTCTCGGCCAGGCTCTTGGATGGGAAGGCGGCCATGGCAGGGGCGCGAATTATAGCCGGCCCGCCGGGCCACGCGCGTCGTATTGGCCGCGTGTGCCGCGCGCGCGCGCAGCGGAATCGTTCAGGCCAGCGCCTGCAGCCGTGCGATTCTTTCTTCCGTCGCCGGATGAGTGCTGAACAGGCCGCGCAGGCCCCCGCCGGACAGCGGGTTGATGATCATCATTTGCGCCGTCGCAGGGTGGATTTCGGCGGTCTCAAGGGGCACACCGCGCACATAACGATCGATTTTCCCCAGAGCATCCGCGAGCGCGTTCGGGTCACCGGAGATCTCCGCACCACCGCGATCCGCGCCGAATTCGCGGGTACGGGAGATGGCGAACTGGATCAACATCGCCGCGATCGGCGCGAGGATAATCACCAGGATCGCCAGCAAAGGATTGCTCCCCTCGCGGTCGCGATCCGACCCGAAAAGGAGACCGAACTGGGAAAGGACGGAAATCGCTCCCGCGACGGTCGCGGAGATGGTCGAGATCAGGATATCGCGGTGTTTGATGTGCGCGAGCTCGTGGGCCATCACGCCGCGCAGCTCGCGCGGCGACAGGAGCTCGATGATCCCGGTGGTCGCGGCCACCGCTGCATTGTCAGGATTGCGACCCGTGGCAAATGCGTTCGGCTGCGCCTGTTTGATGAGGTAAACGCGCGGCATGGGCAACCCGGCGCGCGCGGCGAGGTCCCGGACCATGTTGTGGAGATAGGGCGACACGGTTTCGTCGACCTCCCGCGCCTTGTACAGGCGCAGAACCATTTTGTCGGAGAACCAGTAGGCGAAGAAATTCATCGCACCGCCGATGGCGAGTGCGATCAACATTCCCTGGGCACCGCCCAGCGCGCCGCCTACCGAGCCGAACAGCGCCAGGATGCCGGCGAGCAGGATGGTGGTCTTGAGCCAGTTGCCGATCATGATTCGCTCCGTGCTGAACTGAATCAACGCTACGGACGCTTAGATGGGGATTTCGGCCCGAAATTCAACTCGTCCGCGGCCGTGAAGCGGTCGCCGGGTGCGAGCGGGAAACCGCGCAGCAAATCACCGGCGGAGAGTCGCTTGCCGCCGGCGCGCTGCAATTTGGTCAACTCGAGTGAGGTGGTGGCGCACGCCACGACGATCCCCGTGGTGCTGACACGCAAGATCGTCCCAGGATGCCCGGAATCGGGGCATGGCACGGCCCGCCACACCTTGAGTTCCGTGCCGCGAATTCCGGTGGCAGCGCCCGGAAAAGGGTTGAATGCGCGAATCTGCCGATCGATTTCCAGAGCGGGACGTGTCCAGTCGATGCGCGCTTCCGACTTTTCGACCTTTGGCGCGTAAGTCACGCCTTCCGTCGCTTGCGGTACGGGCGCCACGGTCCCCTGCTCGATACCCGTCAAGGCTTCGAGCAGCAATGCCGCCCCGCGCGCCGCCAGCCGATCGTGCAGGGTTCCCGCCGTGTCCTCGGGAGTGATCTGTGTGTCGGCCCTCAACAGGACCGGACCGGTATCGAGCCCGGCGTCCATCCGCATGATGCAAACGCCGGTCACCGGGTCTCCGGCCAGAATGGCCCGCTGGATGGGCGCCGCGCCGCGCCAACGCGGGAGCAGTGATGCGTGGATGTTCAAGGCGCCGCGAACGGGAATATCGAGTACCGCCTGGGGAAGTAGCAGGCCGTAGGCGACCACGACCAAGATGTCCGGCTGTGCGGCCCGGAGACGCGCGTGGAGCGCCGGATCCTTGAGCGTCGCGGGTTGAAAGACCGGCACGCCCAGGGCCAAGGCGGCGTGTTTCACCGGGCTCGGCGCTGCTTCCAGCCCCCGGCCTGCCGGCCGGTCTGGCTGGGTCAGCACCAACGCAAGCTCGTGACCGGCCTTGGACAGCCCCTGCAAACCTGGTACCGCGAACCAGGGCGTGCCCGCGAAGACGATGCGCATAGGGTAACGAGGGCAGGAATGTCGAGCGGTCAGGCGACCGCGCGTCGCTGCTGCTTCTGGAGCTTCGCGCGGATGCGCATCTGCTTCAGCCGTGAGAGATATTCGACGAAAACCTTGCCTTCGAGGTGATCCATCTCATGCTGGATGCACAGGGCAAGCAGCCCCTCGGCATCGATATCATGGGACTGCCCATCGAGTCCCAGGGCGCGCACTTTGACCTTCTCGGCGCGCGTGACGATTTCATAGACTCCCGGCAAGGACAGGCAACCTTCCTCGCATTCCTGGGTGCCCTCGGCAGCCAGGATTTTGGGGTTGATCAATACGGTCAACTGATCACGGGACTCGGACGCGTCGATGACGATCACCCGGACGTGAATATCGACCTGCGTGGCGGCCAGGCCGATGCCTGGGGCCGCGTACATGGTTTCGGCCAAATCCTGGACCAGCGTCCGGACGCTTTCATCGACGTTCGGGACCCACCGGGCGACCGTATGGAGCCTTGGGTCGGGGTAGCGGAGAATGGTTAGGCGTGCCACAAATACTTGCTGCGTGAATTAATTACGTGCAGAATCTCAACGAATCCCTGAGACTTGAAAAGCATCGGGAGAATAATCAAGCCCTTGGCTGGGGATTCGACAGGATCGAGGTCACGGGGTCGAGGTCAATATGTTGAAAAAGTCTAGCATAGCGGTGCTGTTCGCCTGCGCCCTTGCCCTCCCGGCAGCCGCGCAACAGCCGGATCCGCGTGTCAGCGGAAACGTCCTCGAGATCCGGTCGGATGCTCCGGACCGCTATACGGTCCAGAAGGGTGACACGCTGTGGGGCATCTCCGGCAAGTTCTTCAAAGAGCCGTGGCGCTGGCCCGATATCTGGCGGCTTAACAAGGACCAGATTCGCAACCCGCACTTGATTTTCCCGGGCGACGTGGTCGTGTTCGACCGTGCGACGGGCCGCCTGAGCATCCAGCGCCTCGAACCCCGCGTGCGCGAGGACCGTCTGGCAGGCGAAGCGATTCCGAGCATCCCGCCCAAGCTGATCGAGCCGTTCCTGACCCGCCCGCTCGTCATCGAGCACGACGGGCTCGCCCGTGCGCCCGAGATCGTCGCGACCGAGCTCGGTCGCTACAACGTCGGGCAGGGCGGCAAGATCTACGTGGATGGCATCAGCAAGAGCAGCGAAGATCTCTGGTACATCTACCGCGAGGGCCGGCCGATCATCGATCCGGACTCTGACAGGACGCTTGGATTCGAGGCCGTCAACCTCGGCGTGGCGCGTGTGGTCAAGCGCGGCGAGCCGAGCACGCTGGTGATCACGAGCTCGACGCGCGAGGTCACCCGCGGTGACCGGTTGGTCGCGGTCGGTCCGACGGCAATATTCAGCTACATCCCGCGCAAGCCCAACCGCGAAATCTCCGCCCGGATCGCCGGGATTTCCGATGGCGAGTTCGACACGCGGAGCGAGATCTACGGCGAGAACCAGTGGGCCCATGCCGTCGAAGAGAAGGTCGGTACATTTCGGCGCGAAGCCGGACCTCTGCAGATCATCATCCTGAACAAAGGAGCGGCGGACGGACTCGAGCTCGGCAACGTCCTCGCACTGCACCGGAGCGTGACGGTGGCGATCGACAAGAGCGTCGGCCCGTACTACATGGGCAAGCCGCGTGAGCCGAACGTGACCCTTCCCGAGGAGCGCTACGGCCTGGTGTTCGTGTTCCGGGTGTTTCAGCACGTGTCGTATGCGCTGGTCGTGCAGTCCGCGGAGCCGGTCACGCCACGCGACATCGTCCGGACGCCCTGATTCCAGCGCCGGCCGGGCGGCAGTGGAGCGCGACAGCGATCTCGCCGCCTGGATCCGGCTCACGCTCGTCCCCGGACTCGGCGGCCAGGGACTCCGCAAGCTTCTCGCTGCACATGGTCTCCCCCAGCACGTGCTCGCTGCGGGACGACGCGCGCTCGCGGCGCAGGTCGGCGAAGACCTTGCCGATCGCATACTCGAGATACCCGACCGCAATCTGCTCGAGCGCGCATTCGAGTGGGCGGCCAAGCCAGGTCACAGCATCGTCTCACTTGCCGAGACCAGCTATCCGCCGCAGCTTCTCGAGATCCCCGATCCGCCCGCGCTGCTATACGTGCGAGGCAACACCGCGCTGCTCGCGCGACGGAGCCTCGCAGTTGTCGGCAGCCGCAACGCGACGCCACAGGGCCTCGCCAATGCGGAAAACTTCGCCAGGCATTTCAGCGATGCCGGTCTCCCGATTGTCAGCGGGCTCGCGATGGGAATCGACGCCGCGGCACACCGCGGCGCTCTGGCCGGTCGAAGCAGCACCATCGCTGTACTCGGAACCGGAATCGATGTGGTATACCCTCAGCGCAACGCGCAGCTGGCGGAAGAGATTGCGACGCACGGCGCGATCGTGTCCGAGTTTCCCATCGGAGCGCCGCCGACGCGTGAGAATTTCCCGCGCCGAAACCGGATCATCAGCGGGCTTTCGCGGGGGGTGCTGGTCGTCGAAGCGGCAATATCAAGCGGGTCGCTCATCACGGCGCGTCTGGCTGCGGAGCAAGGGCGCGATGTGTACGCCGTTCCCGGCTCGATACATTCCCCACTCGCAAAAGGGTGTCACGCACTCATCAAGCAGGGCGCAAAGCTCGTCGAGTGCGCGGAGGATGTACTGAGTGAACTGGGCGCCGTCGTCGCATCCGACACGTCGCACGTGACGCCCGGCGTGACGGATGTCCCAATGCTCGATTACATGGGCTACGACCCGTGCAATGTTGACACCCTGTGCGAGCGCAGCGGCTTGACGCCCGAGAAGGTATCAGCGATCCTGTTGCAGCTGGAACTCGACGGGCGGGTGATGAGCCTGCCTGGGGGTGGATACCAGCGCGTCTCGTAAGGAGTGACGCAATACGATGTTCGAAGTGCTCGTCTACCTGTTCGAGAATTTTTACCAGTCCGAGAATTATCCCGACCAGGACGCGCTTGCGCGCAAGCTGACCGCGGCTGGATTCGAGAACGACGAGATCACCGAGGCGCTTGACTGGCTGAACGGCCTCGTCGGCCCGGGCGAAGGCACTTTATACGAGCACATCGATGCTCCTGGCACGTTTCGCGCCTACACGCATGCCGAGTTCGCAAAGCTCAGCGCCGAGTGCCGTGGGTTCCTGATCTTTCTGGAAAACGCGCGAGTGCTCTCCCCCGGCCTGCGCGAGCTGATCATGGACAAGGCAATGGCGGTCGAGGAAGATATTGTCGAGCTCGAGAAGCTAAAGGTGGTCGTGCTGATGGTGCTCTGGACCCGCCGAGGCGATGTGGACACCCTGATGCTCGAAGAGCTGCTTCCCAGCGGCGAGCCCCAGCACATCCACTGAGTCGAAACCGCTGGTGGCTGGGGCGCCTTGCTTCGCCCGCCACGACTCCTTATCATTGCCGCCTTTCGCGCCCCGGGACAGGCTGCCCGGTCCTGGGCCAAGCACGCCGCCTCCACGACATCGCGCGCAAGGATTAACGAGCGCACGCGATAAGGCACCATGACCAAGAAACTCATCATCGCCGAGAAACCCTCCGTCGCCAACGACATCGCGCGCGCGTTGGGCGGTTTCACGCGTCATGGTGACTATTTCGAAAGCGGCAAGTTCGTGCTCTCCTCCGCGATCGGCCATCTCGTGCAGATCGCGGCGCCCGAGCAGTACGAGGTGAAGCGCGGCAAGTGGTCGCTCCAGAATCTTCCGGTGCTGCCACCGCACTTCGATCTGAAGCCGATCGAGCGGACCGAGGACCGGCTGAAGCTCCTCGCGCGACTCATCAAGCGCAAGGACGTTGTCGGACTCGTCAATGCATGCGATGCCGGCCGCGAGGGCGAACTCATCTTTCGGTACATCGTCGAGCATACCGGCGCGAAGCAGCCGATCGAGCGCCTGTGGTTGCAGTCGATGACGCAGGGCGCGATTCGCGACGGCTTCGAGAGCCTGCGCTCGGATTCGGCAATGCGGCCGCTCGCGGATGCCGCGCAAAGCCGATCGGAGTCCGACTGGCTCGTCGGCATCAACGGCACGCGGGCGATGACCGCCTTCAATTCGAAGGACGGGGGATTCTACAAGACGACCGTTGGTCGGGTTCAGACCCCGACGCTCGCGGTGCTCGTCGAGCGCGAGGAGCGCATCAAGAGCTTCATCGCGCGCGACTACTGGGAAGTCGAGGGCACGTTCCGCGGCAAGGGCGGGGAGTACCCGGGGCGCTGGTTCAACGAGGCATTCGAAAAAGACAAGAAGGCAGAGGATCCCGACGTTCGTCCCGAGCGGTTGTGGGACGCCGCGCGGGCCGAAGCGATTCGCGCGAAATGCACCGGCAAGTCGGGCGTCGTCACCGAAGAATCGAAACCGACCACCCAGGCCTCACCGCTTCTCTACGACCTGACCAGTCTCCAGCGCGAGGCGAATTCCCGGTTCGGATTTTCCGCGAAAGGCACGCTGTCGATTGCGCAGGCGCTCTACGAGAAGCACAAAGTGCTGACCTATCCGCGTACCGATTCGCGGGCGCTTCCAGAGGACTATATCAGCACCGTCAAGTCCACTCTCGAGATGCTGCGCGGCGGGAAAGGAAAGAAGGGCGCCCGCGGCAGCGAATCGACGCTTCTCGCTGGCTATTCGCCGCATGCGGCGCGAGTGCTCAAGGAAGGCTGGGTGCGGCCCAACAAGCGCATCTTCAACAATGAAAAGGTGTCGGATCACTTCGCGATCATTCCGACGCTCGAGGCGCCCAAGCATCTGAGCGAGGCCGAGACCAAACTCTACGATATGGTCACCAAGCGGTTTCTGGCGGTGTTCTTTCCGTCCGCCGAATATCTGGTCACGACGCGCATCACCCGCGTGGCGGAAGAACCGTTCAAGAGTGAGGGCCGCGTGATGGTGAATTCCGGCTGGCTCGCCGTCTACGGCCGCGAGGCCGAGTCTGCCGATACGCCCACGCTTGCGCCGGTGCCGGACGGCGAGGTCGACACTGTCAGCGTGGCGGTGCGCCCGAACCAGACCAAGCCCCCGGCGCGATACACCGAGGCAACGCTGTTGAGTGCCATGGAAGGGGCCGGGAAACTCATCGAGGACGACGATCTTCGCGAGGCGATGCGGGAAAAAGGACTCGGCACGCCGGCGACCCGCTCGACAATCATCGAAGGACTGATCTACGAGGAGTACGTGGTCCGCGAGGGGCGCGACCTCCATCCTACGGCCAAGGCTTTCGACCTGATGTTCGCGCTCAACAAATTCGGCATCGAGGAGATCTCCTCTCCGGAGCTGACCGGCGCCTGGGAATTCAAGCTCAGGCAGATGGAGCAGGGCAAGCTGCAACGCGCCGAGTTCATGGATCACATCATCGATACCACCCGCGACCTGGTGGCGCGAATCAAGCGCGCCGGAAAGCTGGATGAGCCGATCTCGACGCTCAAGGCAAGCTGTCCGCGGTGCCGTGCGAAGATGATCGAGAACTACAAGAAATTCGCCTGCACCAAATGCGACTTTGCCGTGTGGAAGGTGATTGCCGGGCGGCGCATCGAAGCCGAAGAGGCTGAAGCACTGATCGACACGCGATCGATCGGCCCGCTGCAGGGATTCCGCAGTCGCATGGGCAAGCGCTTCGCGGCGATGATCAAGCTGAAGGAAGACTTCACCATCGAGCTGGACTTCGGGCAGGGCGCAAACTCGGAAATCGATGCGGCGCCGGTGGATTTCTCGAGTCACTCGCCGCTCGGTGCGTGTCCGAAATGCGGCGCGAGCGTGTACGACCACGAGCTTGCGTATGTCTGCGAGAAGTCGGTCGGGCCGGACAGAAGCTGTGACTTCCGCACCGGCAAGATCATTCTGCAGCGGCCCATCGAGGCCGACCAGGTGAGAAAGCTGCTTGCAACCGGCAAGACCGACTTGTTGCATCGATTCATTTCGAAGAAAGGGCGTCCTTTCTCAGCCTTTCTCGCCCGGCAGCCGGACGGCAGGATCGGCTTCGAGTTCGCGCCGCGCGTGCACAAGACGCCTGTCCCGAAACCCGAGTCGCCTGCACCGGCCAAGTCGGAATCGCGCGTCAGCGCGAGCAAGTCTGCGGCTCGGGCCAAAGCGCCCTCCGACGACACACCAGCGCGAAAAGTGGCGACGAAGACGCCCAAACGTCCTCCAGCCCGAAAGCCGCCTGCCCAGGTCGCCAAGACTCCCCCGAAAAAGCCTGCACGCGCCCGCAGGAAAGCGGTCAAGCGCGGCTGAGCACCGCCTGTACCGTCCCGGATGAGCGCCTGCTCGAACGCGCCGCGAACCGATCGACCCTTCTCGCGCTCAGATCTCGAGCGCGTCGCACCGCGCATTCTCAACAAGGGGCGCTGGGCGAATGCGACGGTATCCGTCCACGAGCACGCAGGCGCACAGTGGGTCGTAAAGGATTTCCATGACTGCCCACTGCCGTACCGGGAGACGCTCGGCAGGTTCATGGTGGGTCGCGAAATATCGGCACTCCAAACGTTGCATGGGCTGGCCGGTGTGCCTGCCGGAGCTTTTCGCATCGACGCCTACGCGTTCGGTTACCGATTTGTCCCGGGAATCGAAATGGCCGATGCTGGCCCGGACCGCGCCACACTCGAATACTTCCGTGCGCTCGAGGCCACGGTCCTCGCCATGCACGCCCGGAACATCGCACACCTCGATCTGCGCTATGGCGGCAACATCCTGGTCAGCGAAGCCAACGAGCCGCTGATCCTCGACTTCCAGTCACACGTCAAGCTGGGCGGATTACCGCGATTCCTGACGAGGTTACTCGAGAAGACGGACCTTGCCGGTGTCTACAAGCACTGGTCACATCGTCATCCCGGTTCGCTCGGCGCCGAGCGGCTGGCGTTTCTCGCCCGCGCAAATCGCTGGCGCAAACTCTGGGTATTGAAGGGTTACCTCGGGTTCAAGCCGCAGCGCCACAAGAATCGTCCCCCGGGAAGCGCGTAAGGCGCGCCGCGATGGCAACGGGCGTTCACGGGTTATTCAATCATCCGGCATTGCGTCGCACGCTGGTGCGCCTGCGAGTACCGCTGTTCATCGCGCTGGGTCTTGCCCTGATCTGGCATGCAAGTCGCGACTGGTTTCTGCCGGCGCTTGCGGTGTCGCTCTTCGGGGAGGCGATTCAGCTGTGGTGCTTCGCGAGCTTGCAGAAGAACCAGGTGCTGGCGGCAAACGGACCCTACGCACTGGTGCGCAATCCCATGTACCTCGGACGCTATTTCCTGCTGCTCGGAATGCTGCTGCTCGTGGGCAGCGGCTGGCTGCTGGCAGCGTTCACGATCGTGTACTACTTTTACATGGTCAATCGCGTGCGCCGCGAGGAAGCGCTGCTCGCACCGACGTTCGGCGAGGCGTATGCGCGCTACTGTTCCGCAGTGCCGCGGTTCCTCCCGCGGCTCACCTCCCATGCCGGGGGACGGATCGCATTCCTCGACTGGCAAACATTCGTGCGCAACCACGGGTTGCGCAATGCCGCGCAGGTTGCAGCCTTTTACGCGCTTGCGGGCTACATCGTTTTTTTCGTGCGCTGACCGGAACCTGTCCGCGCAGTTGATGGATCGTTGCGCCGCGTAGTCCGCTCACGCCGATCCACGTGAACGTGGTCAGAGCTTCCCTAGACGTCCAGGCGTGCGACCAGCGCGTTGCGCTCGATGAACTCGCGACGTGGCTCGACCTCGTCACCCATCAGCTTCGTGAAAATCTCGTCGGCGGCAATACCGTCCTCGATCTGGACTTTCAGCAGTCGCCGTGCCGCGGGATCCATCGTCGTTTCCCAGAGCTGCCCCGGGTTCATCTCGCCAAGCCCCTTGTAGCGCTGGACGCTGGCTTTCTCCTCCACCTCCTGAAGTAACCAGCGTATAGCTTCGCCGAAATCGCTCAGGGCATGCTGACGCTCGCCGCGCACCACGTTTGCACCCGGACCGATCAGACCCTGCAGGATCCGGGCCGTGTCCCGAATCTGGTCGCAGTCTCCCGACTTCAGGAAGTCATCGTCGATCACGCTCGTCTTCACGTTTCCGTGGTGGACGTGTTCAACAACCAGTTGCCAGCGCTCGTGCTTTTCCAGGTACCGTTCCCGCACACGCGTCTCGCCATTGCCCAGCGCAGCCTGTAGCGCGGCCGCACTCACCCGAGCATGATCGCCGTCGGACATGTCCAGCTGAAGCCCGGCAAGCAGCGCGTGAAGCACTCGTTCGTCGATGATGCGCGAAAGTCTCTGAATGACCGCTTCGGCGAGCAGATAGGAACGCGCGATTCTTTCCAGCGCGTCACCCTGGATCGGGGCCGCGCCTTCAGCCGGATAAAGGGTCGCGCCCTGGAGCGCCTGCGCAAGCATGAAATGCTCCCGCTCACGATCGTCCTTGAGATAGCGCTCCTCCTTGCCGAGCTTCACTTTGTAGAGCGGCGGCTGGGCGATATACACATGCCCGCGCTCCACGAGCTCGGTCATCTGACGATAGAAGAACGTCAGGAGCAGAGTGCGAATATGCGCTCCGTCGACGTCTGCATCGGTCATGATGATGATGCGGTGATAACGCAGCTTGTCAACGTTGAATTCATCCTTCCCGATACTCGTTCCGAGGGTCTGGATGAGGGTCGCGATTTCCACCGAGGAGAGCAGCTTGTCGAAGCGCGCCCGCTCGACGTTCAGGATCTTTCCCTTGAGGGGCAGGATCGCCTGGAACTTGCGGTCCCGGCCTTGCTTGGCTGAACCACCCGCCGAGTCTCCTTCCACCAGGTAGAGCTCCGTGAGGCGCGGATCCTTCAGCTGGCAGTCCGCGAGCTTTGCGGAAAGCCCGAATGAATCCAGAATGCCCTTGCGACGAGTCAGTTCGCGCGCCTTGCGGGCGGCTTCGCGCGCTCGCGCGGCATCAACGATCTTGCCGGTGATCGTTCGCGCATCCGCGGGCGTCTCCAGGAGAAACTCCGCGAGTTTTTGCCCGACGATCTCGCTTACTATCAGCTGGACTTCCGATGACACCAGCTTGTCCTTCGTCTGGGACGAGAATTTCGGCTCCGGAACCTTGATCGAAAGCACGCAGGCAAGCCCTTCGCGCATGTCGTCGCCGGTGGTCTCCACCCGCGCTCGTTTTGCGATCTCGTGCTGCTCGATGTACTGGTTGAGCGTGCGGGTCATCGCCGCGCGAAGCCCTGTCAGGTGAGTACCGCCGTCGCGCTGCGGGATATTGTTCGTGAAACAGAGCACCGACTCCTGATAGGAGTCATTCCACTGCATGGCCACCTCGACCGTGGTTCCGTCTTTCGTTCCGATAGCATGAAAAATATTCGGATGCAGGACCGACTTGGTGCGATTGAGATACTCGACGAACCCCTTCACGCCCCCCGCAAACGCGAAGTCCTCCGCGCGGCCATCCCGCTGATCCACCAGCCTCACTTTTACGCCGTTGTTCAGGAATGAGAGCTCACGCAACCGCTTCGCCAGGATCTCGTAGTGATACTCGACTTTCCCGAACGTCTCGGCGGAAGCAAGAAAATGAACCTCGGTCCCGCGCTTCTCGGTCGGCCCGGCGACCTTCAATGGATCGACCAGGTTGCCGCGCCGGAACTCCAGCACGTTGACCCGGCCATTGCGCCGGATGATGAGCCGCAGCCACTCGGAAAGCGCATTGACCACCGATACGCCAACACCGTGCAGACCGCCCGCCACCTTGTAAGCATTGTTGTCGAATTTTCCGCCCGCGTGTAACTCGGTCATCACGATCTCGGCAGTCGATCGGCCCGCTTCGTCGTCCGGATGGACTTCGGTCGGAATGCCGCGGCCATTGTCGATCACGCTGACGGAATTATCCGTGTGAATCGTGACGATGATTTCATCGCAATAGTTCGCGAGCGCCTCGTCTACGGCGTTGTCGACCACCTCGAAAACCATGTGATGCAAGCCAGTGCCATCCGATGTGTCTCCGATATACATTCCAGGCCGCTTCCGCACGGCGTCCAACCCCTTGAGCACCTT
>JAABRB010000073.1 GCA_011391185.1 Betaproteobacteria bacterium | reverse complement strand
TAACCCGGCAGCATTCCTGAATAGGGTGTGTGGGAGTCGGTGCAGACCAGGGTCAGTCGGACACCCGGCACGGGCTCCATGCCGAAGCGCTTCAGCACGCCGACGTGGCTGTGCCCGCCCCCCACGAGCACGATGTCGCGCAAGACCGGTTGTTCGGACGATTGCATCTCGCTATCTCCTCTGTGCGGCGCGGATCACCCGTGGCGGTGCCGGTGATGCAGGTCCGGGTAGTGCGGATGCCGGTGCACGAGCCGTTCGTGAGCGTGCTCGTGCGTGTGCGAATCGACGCCGTCCCATTCGCCGCGATGCTCGTGCTGGTGATGCGCGTCGTGGACGTGGCGGTGAGTGTGGGTGATGGGCTCGTGCTCGTGCAGGTGCTCGTGCCGCTCGGTGATGTGGAGCCACACCCCCGCTGCCATGACCAGCGCGGCCGCCCAGAACGTCGTCCCCGCCGATTCGTCGAGCAGCCATAGCGCGACCGCGGCGCCGAAGAACGGCGCGATCGAGAAGTAGGCGCCGGTGCGCGCGGTGCCCAGATGGCGGAGCGCCACGACGAAAAGCGTGAGGCTGATGCCGTAGCCGGCGAGCCCGACCAGGCCCGCCGCGAGCGCCGTGCTCCAGTTCGGCACAGGTACGCCGACCGCCAGCGCGAGTCCGGTATTGAAGGCGCCGGCGACCAGCCCCTTCAGCCCGGCGATCTGCACCGCATCGCGGGCGGACACCTTGCGAGTGAGGTTGTTGTCGATGCCCCACGCGAGGCATGCGCCTGCGACGAGCAGACCACCCCACGAGAGGCCGGCGCTCGCGTTCGCCG
This sequence comes from Betaproteobacteria bacterium, assembly GCA_011391185.1. The sequence continues at coordinate 11,491 of JAABRB010000073.1, read as the reverse complement.
GCTCCCAGGAAAGCACCAGGCCGCCCGCAACGATCAAGGCCATCCCGAGCAATATCCGGCGATCGAAGTTCTCGCGGAACACGAACCAGGCGAGTGCGGCCGTGAAGACGGCCTCCAGGTTGAGCAGCAGCGACGCGGCCGATCCGCTGGTCGTCCGCAGCCCGGACATCAGCAGCAGCGGGCCGACGATGCCACCCGCGACAATTGCGCCGGCGAGCCAGGGCAGGTCCGCACGCCCGACCGGCGCGTCGACTTCCCGTGCGTCGCGACCTCGCAGCACTCGGTAGCCCAGCAGACCGATCCCGCTGCCGAGGTAGAGCAGTCCGGCGAGCAGCAGCGGCGACATTTCGCCGACGAGCATTTTCGCGAGTGGCGTGCTCGCGCCGAACAGCGCGGCCGCGCCGAGCGCCGCGAGGATTCCGGGATGCATAAGAGTCACGCGCTCGCGAGCAGATCTGCGGATGATAACCTCATTAAGGCTGCATCAATGGCGCTGCGCCAGCGCGCGCATCGTCGATGCCGGACACCGGGCATCCGATCTGCGGGATCGACGACGTGAACCCCGGCATTCGCGCCACGTCGCACGCCCTTGACGGAGATCAAATCGGGGCCGGTCGAGCCGACTTTAAGATATATGCGCAGTACATGTTTCAAGTGATCCCGGACCGGTTCAGTCCATTCGGCACCTCCCATGCGCCTCACGACCTTCACCGACTACAGCCTGCGGGTGCTGATGTATCTCGCCGCGGTACCGGACCGCCGCGCGACCATCGGCGAGATCGCGCGCGCCTTCGAGATCTCCGAGAACCATCTGATGAAAGTCGTCCATGCCCTGGGCAAAGCGGATCTGCTCGCGACCGTTCGCGGACGCGGCGGAGGACTGGCGCTCGCCCGTCCGCCCCACATGATCAACGTCGGTGCGGTCGTCCGGTCGACCGAGGGCGACGCGTTGCCCGCCGAGTGCTTCGATCGCCGGTCGAACACCTGCAGCATCGTGCGCACGTGCCGGCTGCGCGGTGCGTTCGACGAAGCGGTAGCGGCGTTCCATGCCGCGCTCGAGCGTTACACGCTCGCCGATTTGGTGCAGAACCGCCGCGCGCTCGCACGGGTTCTCCGCATCAATTCACGGAGCGCGCTATCAATATGAGCGCAGCCGAAATAATCCCGTACGAGGGGGATGAAGCGCTGCGCGACGACGTGCTGCGCGCGATCGGCACGGTCGTGGATCCCGAGATGGGCCTCAGCGTGGTCGACGTCGGGCTCGTGTACGGCGTGCGTGTCGAACGGACGCAGGTCCACATGGAGATCACCATGACCTCTGCCGCGTGCCCGGTCGCCGAGCTGATCGCCGACGAGATCCGGACCGCAGTGGGCGCGGCCCTGCCCGATGCCCGCCCGGTCGAGGTCGCGCTGTGCTGGGATCCGCCGTGGACGCCCGACCGCATGAGCGAGCTGGCGCGACTGGCGATGGGCTGGTGACGACCGTGCGCCGCTCGTCCCCGGCACGGATCGCGCGACTCGGCCTGCTCGCGTTCGCCGGGGCGTCGCTCGTCCTGGGCGTCGCCGGCGGACTCGCCCGGCTCGGCCTCGGCATGCCCCCCGGCGCGGCGAACGCGACCGGCCTGCACGGCACGCTGATGATCGGCGGCTTCCTCGGCACGGTGATCGGCATCGAGCGCGCCGTCGCGCTCGGCGGGTGGGCGGGCTTCCTCGCGCCGCTCGGCTCGGGGCTCGCCGCGCTGGCGCTGATCGGCGGACACGTGGTGCCGGGCGCCTGGCTGCTCGTCCTCGCGTCGGCCGCGCTCGTCGTGGTCGGCGCTGTCCTTGCCCGCCGGCAGTTCGCGGCGCACACCGTGTTGCTGGTCGTCGCCTCGTGCGCGTGGCTCGGCGCCAACGTGCTTTTCGCGCTTGGCGCAGGAGGCGACTCGTCCTTCTCCTGGGGCTTCGCCTTTCTTGTGCTCACGATCGCCGCCGAGCGGCTGGAGCTGACCCGACTCGCGCCACGCCGATCGACGGCGCAACCGCTGCTGCTGGCCGTCGTCGCGGCACTGCTCGCCGGCTGCGCGCTCGCCCTCTGGCGGCCGATCGAGGGCGCGGTGCTCTACGGTCTGGCGCTCGCCGCGCTCGCCGCCTGGCTGTTCGCGTTCGACGTCGCGCGCCGCACGATCCGCCTGGACGGCCTCGCCCGCTACGCGGCGGTGTGCCTCCTCGGCGGCTACGCGTGGCTCGCGGTCGCCGGCGCCGCCTGGGCCGGCGCAGCGCTTTTCGGCTGGCCGGTCCGCGATCTCGCCGTGCATGCGCTCGCGCTCGGCTTCGTGCTCTCGATGATCTTCGCGCACGCGCCCATCATCGCGCCCGCCATCGTGCGCGTGAAGATCGCGTTCGGTCGGTATTTCTACGTCGCGCCGGTCGCGCTGCACCTCTCGCTCATCGTGCGTTTCGTGCCCGGCTTCTTCTACCCGGGCGCGCGCGCACTCGGCGGCGCGTTGAACGCGTTGACGCTCGCCACCTTCGCGATCGTCATGGTGTACGCGATCCACCGCGGCGCGCGCCTGAATCGACGCACCGATCCCACGCCAGTCGTCCAGAACTGAGGTTCAAATTCATGACAAAGGTTCAGATCCTCTCGGCGTCCGCGCCTCGTCCACGGGAGACCTTCGCGCTCTGGCAGCTCGGCTTCCGGCCCTTCTATCTGCTCGCGAGCGTGTTCGCGGCCGCCTCCGTCGCGCTCTGGACGCTGCAGTACGGCGGCTGGCTGAAGCATGCGTATCTCGGCGGTCCGATGGCACATGCCCACGAGATGCTGTTCGGCTTCACGCTGGCGGTGGTCACGGGGTTTCTCTTCACCGCCGTGCGCAACTGGACCGGCCGGCCGACGCCGACCGGCGCGACGCTCGCGGCCATCGCGTCGCTCTGGCTCGCCGGGCGCGTGCTCGTGCTCACGCCCTACGGATGGGCGGCTGCCGTCGTGAACGTCGCCTTCCCGATCGCCGTCGCCGTCGGCATCGGCATTCCGCTCGTCCGGAGCGGCAACCGGCGCAACTACTTCTTCATGGGGCTGCTCGCCCTGATGGCGATCGCCATTGCGGGCGTCCACCTCGCGCAGCTCGGCGTGATCGCGCTGCCCGGGTGGGTCGGCATCCGCATCGCGCTTGATGCGATCCTCTTCCTCATGGCGGTCATGGCCGGACGGGTCGTGCCGATGTTCACCAACAACGGCATCCCGGGCGCCGGTGCGCAGCGGCATCCGGTGGTCGAGCGCGCAGCGCTCGGCAGCGTGCTCGTGCTGCTCGCGGCTGACGCGGCCGGGATTTCGGGACCGGTCCTGATCGCGTTGCTGGCGTTTGCGACGGCCGCGCACGCCGTGCGACTCGCCTTGTGGCGCCCGTGGAACACGCTGCGCACGCCGCTCGTCTGGGTGCTGCATGTGGCCTACGCCTGGATCGTGATCCACCTCGCGCTGCGTGCCCTCGCCGAACTCGACGCGCTGCCCGTGCCGCTCGCCACGCACGCGCTCACGATCGGCGCGATCGGCATGCTCACGATCGGCATGATGACGCGCACGGCGCGTGGCCATACGGGCCTGCCGCTCGTGGCCGATCGCTACGAAGTGGCCTGTTACGCGCTGATTCTCGCCGCGGCGATGGTGCGCGTCTTTGGCCCCCTGATCGTGCCCTCGGCATACTCGGGGGCCATCGCGCTCTCTGCGATCCTGTGGTCGGGCGGCTACGCGCTGTACGCGGTCCGCTACTGGCCGGTGCTCACGCGTGCGCGACTGGATGGCAAACCGGGTTAGTCGCTCCGGTGTCCCCGGCGCGCGTCGCCAGCCGTCAGTGCCGGTGCCGGTGCCGGTGCGTGTCGGTAAGCGGTTCATGCGAGCGCGCCGCCGACTCGGGAAACGTGCGACGCAGGCGAGTACTGTGGAACCCGTCAACCCCTCAAGGAGGTCCTGAATGAACAAGATCGAAGGCAGCTGTCGCGAAGTATGCGAGACAACCGAGTTCGTGGCGATCATCACCTCCGGAGACGACGGGCCTCACGTCGTCGGCAATTGGGGCGACTACATGCGCACGCTGGGCATCAAGGAAGATACGATCGTTCTCCCTGCCGGTCGCTATCGTCAAACGGAGCAGAATCTCCGCAAGAACAACCGCATTCAATTGTTGATTGCCTCCAGGAAGGTGCAAGGCTCGCGCACTCCGGGCCAGGGCCACCTCATCGCGGGGACCGGCGAGATTATCGGCTCGGGCGAAGTCGTGGATGCGGTGAAGGCGAAATTCCCCTGGGCGCGGGGCGCGCTGGTGATCCACGTCGACCAGGTCGAAGCGCAGTTATAGCAGCCAGCGGATGAAGTGCGATGACAGGCGGCGAGAGCGCGTTCGCCCGCTCAGCAGGCGGCCGGTGCCCCCGGACGCCGAAGTGTCGAGGTCCGGCCCACAACCACTTGCGCGCCGATGCCGGTTGCCGTTCGCGCGTCGCCCGCTTTGTCCATCCCGCCGGCACGACCAGCTTGACGAGCGCGCACAGGAAGAGGGGCACGCACCAGAAAAGCGTGTTGAGCACCAGCAGCGATCCCGCGACGACTCCGCGGGCAAACGCGAGGGGGAGGCGGGCACGGCGTTGCCGCAGCCCTGCTGACGATTCGGTCACGCGCGGTTGAGCCAGCGAGGGAGCTCGATGGCGTCGAGGATGTTCTTGAGCATCAGTCCGGTTTCCGTGTCGCCTTCGATCAGCAGCCGGCGGTCGAAGAACAGCGTGTCGGGGTCGGCCCGCCGGGTCGCCAGCAGCAGGAAATCGGCGGCGCTCGCGGTAATCGTCACGTCGACAGCGTGATCGGCGCGCAGCGGCGCGAAGCGCGCCGATCGTATGCGAAACGCGACGCCGGCGCCGGCGTCGCGCACCACGATGCGGAACGTCTTGCCGTCGAGCGTGGCGAACGCTTCTTCGCCCACGATGCGCGGCACGATCAGCGACAGCGCGAGCGCACACGCCATGGCCGGTGGAAAGGCGGGCAGCCGCGAGGCAAGGGCGCGCACGATCGACGGCAGCTCCAATGCCGGGATACTCGCATCGCGCGGCGGCGAAGCGGTGGACATGAAATAGGGCATGGCGATTCAGGATGCGGCGCGCCCTGCCACAAAGTCGAGGCCGGGCCGGCCGTGCCAGTAGCCGTTGCACGCGGGCCCGGCGAGCGCCGGGGAGAGCAAGGCTGCAACGGCGGCTGGCCCGGCGCCGTCCAGGGCGGCGCGGAACGCTGCGATCACTTCGTCCATGTATTCCGGTTGTGGGGACAGACGCACCGCGTCGACGCCGAGGTCGTGCATGTCCGACAACGCGTCGGCGAGGTTCAGGACGCGATACGACAACGTCTGGATCCCGTTGAGCACGAGAAACGGCTCGCGTTCGCGGGTCGCAAGTTCGAGCCCGCCCGGATGATCGAGGCAGCAGAACCGGCAATCGTCCTTCGGCAAGTCGTAGTGCCGCGCGGTGAAGCACCGGGCGGAGAACGCGAGCGGCAGCCGTCCGTACGCGAACACCTCGGTGGCGAGGTGTGCCGGCCTCTCCGCGAGGATTGCCGCAAGCGACGCGCGCGTCATCTCGAACGGCGGCACCCAGCGATTTGCACCCAGCGATGCCAGGAATTCGAGCGTCTGTGCATTGTAGATGTTGAGGTGAGGTCCAGCGACGAACGGCGCACGACCGGCGACCATGTGGACGGCGCTCATGTCGTTCGCCTCGAGCTGGAAGCGCCCGTCGGCAGCGAGCCGGCGCAGCGCCCGCAGGTCCGCCTCCGACTCCATCAACACCTGCGAGGAGAGAACGACTTCTTTTCCGGCGTCGGCAAGCCGCGCGGCCGCGTCGATCCAATCAGCGGTTCGATATTCGTGCCGGCGCGAACAGACCGCCTCGCCCAGATAGACGCGGTCGATGGGTGCCGCGGCGATCGCATCGTGGAACGCGTCGAGCCGGGACTTCGGCCAGTAGTACAGAAGGGGCCCCAGCGTCAGCTGCATGGCGGTCTCTATCGCCACGGCCGATGATACGCGCCGAGCGTGGTCTGGCGGCCTTCCGACACGCTTGCGAGCGCGTTCTTCCACGCGTCGCGCACGACGAAGCGCGAGGGCGCTGTCGCGCACGCGTCGATCGCGGCGCGCCAGACGCGTGTGACGGCCGCGACGTACGCGGGGCTGCGCTGGCGGCCCTCGATCTTGACCGCGGCGACGCCGATGCGGTCGAGTTCGGGCAGCAGTTCGAGCGTGTTGAGCGAAGTCGGTTCCTCGATCGCGTAATGCGTGTCGTCGTTGACTGCGTAGCGGCCCTTGCAGAGCGTCGGGTAGCCAGCCTTCTCGCCGTCGGCGTAGCGGTCGATCAGCGCCCCGTTCAGCCGCACTTCGAGCCCGCTGGCCGTGTCCTGCCAGCGCACCGCCTTGGCGGGCGAGCACACGCCGACTGTGTTCGGCCCCTCGCCGGTCATATACGACGACAGCGCGCAGCGACCTTCGACCATCACGCACAGGCTGCCGAAACCGAACACTTCGATTTCGGCCTGCACGTGCTCGATGACCTGCTCGACCTGCGCCAGCGACAGGACGCGCGGCAGCACGGCGCGGCGGATGCCGAAGTGCCGGACGTAGAAGTTGATGGCCTCGTATGTCGTCGCTGACCCCTGCACCGACAAATGAAGGCGCATGTCAGGATGGCGCTCGGTCGCGTACCGCATGAGTCCGGGGTCCGCGAGGATCACGGCGTCGACGCGGAGGTCCGCGGCGAGGTCGAGCGCGGCCGTCCAGCGATCTAACGAGCCCGGCTGCGCATACGTGTTGAGCGCAATCAGCACCTTGCGGCTGCGGTCCTGCGCATAGCGAACGCCTTCGGCCGCGGCCTTGGCGTCGAAATTGAGCCCGCCGAAGTTGCGCGCGTTCGTCTCGTTGCGAAATCCTAGATAGACGCAATCGGCGCCGTGATCGATCGCGGCTTTCAATGCCGGCAGCGTGCCGGCTGGGCAGACGAGTTCCACGTGATTGGCGGTGGCCATTTCCGGAATCGGTCAACAACGGTTCGGGACGGACGAGCGTAACAACGACCCTCCCGTGAATGCCAAACACAACCGCATTCGACCGCTGTGCACCCTACTGCGCGCACTGCGCTGGCGCGTTGATTTCCATCACGTCTAGGCATACGCGACCCCGAGGCCCGAAGCGAGACCGTGGCGCCATGGCGAACGGGAATTCTGCACCGTAATCGCGCGCACCCCACGTTGACCGCTCAGCCGCCGGACCGTGGCTCGGGCCGGTTCGTGAGCAGGACGCCGCCGACCACCAGCGCGCCGCCCACGATCATGCTCGCGAGAATCGGCTCGCCGAGCACCAGCGCGGCGAAGACGACCCCGAACACCGGCACGAAGCTGAGAAAGATCGCGGAGCGTGCCGGGCCGATGCGCTGGACGCCCTGGTAGAACCACAGGAACGCCACCACCGTCCCCAGCGCGCCGAGGTAGGCGATCGCCACCCACCCGCTCGGTCGGAGCGCGGCCAGCGCGGCCCACGGACGCTCGAATACCGCGCACGCGACGAGCATGATCATTCCGAGGAGCGACGCCCAGGTGCTTGCGCCGAGCGGCGACATGCCCTTGAGCACCGCGCGCCCCATGAGCGTGTAGGTCACCCACCCCAGCACGCTGCCGAAAAGAAACAGCTCTCCGAGCCCGATCGCACCGTGCGCGAGGGCGCCGGGATCGCCGCGGGTGATGACCACGATGACCCCGGCGACCGCGAGCACGATCCCGAATATCCGCACCCGGCTCATGCGCTCGGCGAACACGAGCCACGCGCCGAGCGCGGTCATCACCGGATTGAGCGCCATGATCAGCGCGCCGCGGCCGGCCGGAACGCGCTCGAGTCCGGCGAAAAAGCCGACGTTGAAGACGAACACGCCGCTGAACGCCAGCGCGAGCATCGCCGCGAAGCGACGCCCGTCGAGACGCGGCAGCCCGCCCTCCCACGCGTAGGAGAGCGCGACGAGGATTGCCGTGGCGACGACGAAACGCAACGCCGAGCTGGTGAACCACGGCAGCGCATCGGAAAGATAGCGCCCGGCGCTGTATTGGCCGCCCCAGATCGCGGCGACCAGAACGAGCTTGGCATAGAGTCCGGGGCCAGCGGCGGGCGTCGTGCCCTTCACGATGCCGCGCCGGGCCGCGGCGAATCCGGGGTCATGCCCGGAATCTACCCGTATACGCCCCGGCGCGTCACGGCCGCCCGAGTCCCGGCGCGGTCAGTGGCTCGTGCCCTCCGAGCGGGTGATCTTGTTGTGGACGTTGTACTTGCCCACTGGGCGCTTCATCGGCAGGCGCTTCACTTCCTTGAGCGTCGCGGCGTCGTAGACGACGAGCGCGCCGTCAATCTCCCACACCGAGACGAGCGCAAAGCGCCCGTCGCGTGTGAATTCGACGTGCGCGGCGGTCCTGCCGGGCTGCGGCGTGACCGAGCCGACGACCTCGAGCGTGCGCTTGTCGATGATCTGCAGGGTGTCCTTCCGGTCCTTGCTCATCATCGCATCCACCCAGGCGTAAGGCGAGTTTTCGTGGCTGCGCATGAAGAATCCCGGGCCGTTGGTGGGAATCTGCTTCACGATCTTCCAGGTCCCGGTATCGATGACGCTCACGATCCCCTTCCGCAGATTGGGCGTCGCCATCACGCGGCGGCCGTTCCAGTCCCAGCTGATGCCCGATCCCAGATGCGGAAGACCCGGCAACGGTACGTCCGCGATCTTGCGCCGCGCGTCGAGATTGACGACTTGGCCGCTGCCGTCCTGTCCGCCCGTTCCCCGGCTTGCGCCGATCACGTAGGCGTAGGACGGGTCGAAGAAGAAGTCGTCGAGCACGTTCTCGAGCGGCGCGCGGCGCGGAGTGAACTGGCCCTTCTCGCCGATGGCCTCGCCGAGGCGATAGTCGTGAACCAGCCCGGCAAACACGGGCGGGGCGCCCTCGTCGTAGCGCAGCTCCCAGAGCTCCGGGACGTCCTTGAGCGCGACGACGAAGGAATTGCGCGGCGCCGCGGTGTAGACGGCCGAGACACGCGAGCTGCGGCCGCGCGCGTCCCTGACTTCGATGACCTTCACCGGACTGAGGTCGCGCGCGTCGAGCACGACCAGCGTATTGGGCAGATAGTTGCCGACCAGGACATGGCGGCCGTCGCCCGATACCGCTGCGTTGCGCGTGTTGAGGCCGGCGCGCACCTCCGCGACCATCCGAAGGTTCCAGAGGTCGTACTTCGAGATCCAGCCGTCGCGCGAAGCGAAATAGACGAAACGCCCGTCCGGCGAGAATTTGGGGCCGCCATGCAGCGCGAAGCGGCTTGGAAAGCGCGCGAGCGCCTCGAAACGGTCGCCGTCGAGGACCGTGACGTGATGATCGCCCGCCTCCACGACCACGAAGAGGTTGAGCGGGTCGGCTGCAAAGGCGGGTTTCGCCGGAAGCGCGGCGGCATCGGCGTGGTCGACGCGCGAGCCACGGATCTGCTCGAGGCCCCAGACCGGGGCCTCGGCCGGTTCGGCGTAGACGTACTCGACGAGCGCCTTGATCTCCCCGGTCGAAAGCGTGTCCGCGAAGGCCGGCATCTGCGTGGCGAGCCGTCCCCTCGCGACGACCTGCTCGGCGACCGGTGTGCGCAGCCGCTCCAGATTCGAGGGCAGCAGGGCCGGACCGATGCCGCCGAGCCGGTCTGCGCCGTGGCACTCGGCGCAATGCTGACCGAAGAGCTGCCCCGCGTCGGCCAGTGCGGGAAGCCCCGCGATCGCGAGCACGCAGCCGACCATTAGCCGCAATGCCGTCATTCTGCCGGGGCCGCCGCCCGTTTCGCCCGCGTATACGGGCTCACCTTGAGCCGCTCGCGCTTGCCCGCCACGCCGATCTCGTCGTCGTCGAGATAGCAGCCGGGATCCTCTTCCCACGGATCGCCCGTCAGGCTGCGCGCGCGCGTGCGGGTGTTGCCCCCGCAGACGTCGAAGTACGCGCAGCTGCTGCACCGCCCCTTGATGCGCCGGGGACTCGCCTTCAGCCCTGCCATGATCGGATCCGACACGTCCTGCCAGATCTCCGAGAAGGGCCGCGTGCGCACGTTGCCGAGCGAGTAATCCCACCAGTAGGTGTCCGGATGGACGTCCCCGACGTTGTCGATGTTCGCGACGTTCACGCCCGAGCTGTTGCCGCCCCATTGCGCGAGCTTCGCACGGACGTGTGCCTCCATGTGCGGCACGTTCCTGCGCACCCAGAAAAGGAAGTAAGCGCCGTCGGCGTCGTTGTTGCCGGTGACGAACTCCTTGTGCAGGCCGCGCGCCTGGTAGTCCCAGGCGGCGTCGAAGAGACGATCCATCGCCCTCCGGGTGGTCGCCAGGTAGGCGTCGTGCTTGCGGTTGATGTTGCCGCGCCCCGCGTAGTTGAGATGGGAGAGGTAGAACTTGTCGATCCCTTCGGTCTCGATCGCCTCCAGGAGCCACGGGAGGTCGTCCTGGTTGCCTTCCGTGAGCGTGAACCGGACGCCGATCTTGATACCGGCGTCGCGGCAGCGGCGCAATGCGGCCATCGACGCATCGAACGCGCCCGCCTTGCGCCGGAACCGGTCGTGCGTCTCGCGGCGGCCATCGAGGCTGATGCCGACGTAATCGAAACCGATCTCGCGCATTCTGGCGACGTGCGCATCGTCCATCAGCGTCCCGTTGGAGGACAGCGCCGTGTAGAACCCCATGTCCTTCGCGCGCCGGGCGATGTCGTAGAGGTCCGGCCGGATCAGGGGCTCTCCGCCGGAGAGGATGAGCACCGGCACGCGAAATCGCCTGAGGTCGTCCATCACGGCGAACACTTCTGCGGTCGAAAGCTCGCCCGGGAAATCGATGTCCGTGGACACCGAGTAGCAGTGCTGGCAGGTGAGGTTGCAGCGCCGGATCAGGTTCCAGATCACCACCGGACCCGGTGGATTGCGCTGCGGCCCGACCGGCGTCGGTGCGATGACCTCATGCATGAATTGTGAAACGCGGAACATGCGTGGATTCCTATTCCCCTCCTCTTCGAGGAGGGGTGCCGGCGGAGCCGGCGGGGTGGTGTGCAGCGCTCGCCAAACCACCCCGGCTGCTTCGCAGCCACCCCTCCTTGAAAAGGAGGGGAAAAACCTGTTGCCTACCCTGGCTCACTCCGCCCTCAGCCGCATCCCGGTCTTCTTCAGGATGCGCTTGCTGTAGAGCACTTCATGCGCGCGATCCGCCTCGCCGAGCAGCGCCGCGATCTCGCTCACGCGCGCCGCCACTTCCTCGCGCGTCGCGCCGTGCACCATCGCGAAAAGATTGTATCGCCACACCGGCGGCACGCGCGGGCGGCGATAGCAATGGCTCACGAACGGCAGCGCGCCCACCCGCTCGCCCAGCGCATCGATCCGGTCGTCCGGAACGTCCCAGACCGACATGCCGTTCGCCCGATAGCCCAACCGGTAGTGATTCG
>JAABRB010000072.1 GCA_011391185.1 Betaproteobacteria bacterium | reverse complement strand
CGCTCGTGGCGGAACTGCAGGTGGACGTGCCGTTGCAGGCGATGCTGCAAGCTGAATCGAACCTGTCGGATGACGATCTGCTGGCGCGCATCCAGGAGCGGGCGGACGTGCTGTACATGGAAAAGATGTCGGTGGTGCCTGCGGAGCAGATGCGCGAGTATGAGCGCTGGCTGCTGCTGCACCAGCTCGACAGCCATTGGCGGGAGCATCTGGCGGCCCTCGATCACCTTCGACAGGGCATTCATCTGCGCGGCTACGCGCAGAAAAACCCGAAGCAGGAATACAAGCGCGAGGCGTTCCAGCTGTTCGGGCATTTCCTGGAGGCGGTGAAGCTCGAGGTCACGCGCGTCCTGATGAACGTGAAGATCAAGACTCCGGAGCAGGTGGTTCAGGTGGAGCAGGCCGCGCCGGCGGTCGAGAACGTGCAGTACCGCCATGCGTCCTATGAAGAGGCGCTCGCCACAGCCGCAACGGCGGACGACTCCGCACCGGCGCAGGTTCCTTTCAAGCGGGCGATGGGCAAGGTGGGTCGCAACAATCCCTGCCCGTGCGGCTCGGGAAAGAAGTACAAGCACTGCCACGGGCAACTGAGCTGAGGCGCGCAGGGTGAGGGACAGGCTCACGTCGCTCGCCTGATCGCAAGCTCCTGCCTGCCTTTCCCGCCAAAATGGCCGTCAATCTCGCTCCTCCGGATCCGGTATCGCTGCGCCCAGTGCGAGGCGTGGAGTTGGGCATTGCCGCTGCGGGCATTCGCAAGTCGGGGCGGAAAGACCTGCTCCTGATCCGACTCGCCGAAGGGAGCCGGATTGCAGGGGTCTTTACGCGCAATCGCTTTTGTGCCGCACCTGTTGTGGTGGCCAGGGAGCACCTGGCTGCGCGCGCCGGAGTCCGGGCACTAGTCGTCAATACGGGCAATGCGAACGCGGGGACGGGAAGCGAAGGCATGGCGCGCGCGCGCGCGACCTGCGATGCCGTGGCCCGCGCGCTAGGTTTCGACGCGCGCCAGGTTCTGCCGTTTTCCACCGGCGTGATCATGGAGCCTCTCCCCGTCGAGCGCATCGTTGCCGGGATCCCCGCGTGCGTAGCCGATCTGCGTGCCGGGAACTGGTCCTCTGCGGCCGAGGCCATCATGACGACCGACACCGTTCTGAAAGCGTGCACCGCGCAATTGCGAATCGATGCCAGGGAGACGACCGTTACCGGGATTGCAAAGGGAGCCGGAATGATCCGGCCGGACATGGCGACGATGCTCGCCTTCGTCGCGACCGATGCCAGTGTTTCCGGCGCGGCGCTGGATACGCTGGTTCAGGAAGTGGCGGATGCGTCGTTCAATCGCATCACCGTCGATGGCGATACTTCGACCAATGACGCGTTCATGTTGATCGCGTCCGGAGCCGCGGCAAATGCGCCGATCGGCATCGGTACGCCCCAATACGCGGCGCTTCACGATGCGCTTGTGGAAGTGGCGCAGACGCTGGCCCAGGCCATCGTCCGTGACGGCGAAGGAGCCACGAAGTTCATCACCATCCGCATCGAGGGCGGTGCCAGCGTCGAAGAATGCCGGCGGGTCGCCTATGCCATTGCGCACTCTCCGCTCGTGAAAACGGCGTTTTTCGCATCCGATCCGAATCTCGGCCGCCTGCTTGCCGCGATCGGAAATGCCGGGATCGGCGACCTCGACGCCGCCGGAGTATCGGTATACCTGGGAGACGTTCTGGTGGCCTCGAATGGCGGGCGCCACTCCGGCTATCGGGAAGCGGACGGGCAGCGCGTCATGAAGCAATCCGAGATAACAGTGCGGGCCGTGCTCGGTCGCGGCGCGGCGCATGCCACGATCTGGACATGCGATCTGTCCCATGAATATGTCACCATCAACGCGGAGTACCGGACGTGAGCGCACTGCGTCTCGAAAGAACGTGAAAGATCTGGAGAAACTCGTCGGTCGAATCGATGGACTGGTGGACCGGCTCGAGTCGCTTATTCCCGCGCCGCTGCCGGAACCGGACTGGGGCGCGAGCATCGCTTTCCGTTGGCGCAAACGCGGCGGCCGGGGATTCCTGGCGCCCGTCCTGCAACTGCACCACATCAAGCTGGGTGATCTGCGCGACATCGAGCGCCAGAAGGCGCTCGTCGATCAGAATACCCGACAGTTCATGAACGGGCGCCCGGCAAACAACGTGCTGCTCACCGGTGCGCGCGGCACCGGGAAATCGTCGCTCGTAAAGGCGCTGTTGAACCGATACTCCCGCCAGGGTCTGCGACTCATTGAAGTCGATAAACAGGACCTCGTCGACCTTGCGGACATCGTGGACCTCGTCGTCACGCGTCCCGAGCGGTTTATCGTGTTCTGCGACGACCTTTCTTTCGAGGCGTCGGAGCCTGGCTACAAGGCGCTCAAGGTGGCGCTGGACGGATCCGTCGCGGCGACGTCCGAGAACATGCTCATCTACGCGACGTCCAACCGCCGACATCTCATGCCGGAGTTCATGCAGGAGAATCTCGAGTACAAGCACGTCGGCGAGGAAATTCACCCCGGCGAAACATCTGAGGAGAAGATCTCGCTGTCGGAGCGCTTCGGTCTCTGGGCTTCGTTCTATCCCTTCGACCAGGATGAGTACCTGGATATCGTTGCCCACTGGCTGGCGCAATTCGGATGCACGGCAGCGGATGTCGAAGCGGCGCGTACCGATGCGCTGCAGTGGTCGCTTTCCCGCGGCTCGCGCAGTGGCCGAGTGGCCTGGCAATTCGCACGCGACTGGGCAGGTCGCAAGCCGGACGACAAGCGCACCGCGATGTCCGGAGCGCGAAAGGTCCGGCGCGGACGCTTCTGAGGGCTGCTTCGCCCTCTGCCGGCCGCTCAGCGTCAAGCATGGATTTAGAAGGGTCTCCGGTCGACGTCGCCGCGGCAATCCTCACGCGTCCCGACGGCCGCTTTCTGCTCGCGCAGCGACCGACGAGCAAGGTCTATTCGGGCTACTGGGAATTTCCCGGCGGAAAAGTCGAACCGGGCGAGCCGGTTGCGGGCGCGCTGGCGCGCGAACTTCACGAGGAACTCGGTATCGGGGTGCGGCTCGCCTACCCGTGGATCACGCGCATCTACACGTATCCCCACGCGACGGTGCGGCTGCATTTCTTCAAAGTCGTCGAATGGCAGGGCAACCCGCGATGCAAGGAGCATCGGGCGATCGAATGGCAACGCGTCGATGCGCTGACCGTGAGTCCGCTCCTGCCCGCCAATACGCCGGTATTGAAGGCGCTTTCGCTGCCTGCCGAATACGCCATCTCGAACGCATCGGGCATGGGTGAGGCGCGCTTTGTCGAGAGTCTGCGGCGACGCCTTGCCGGAGGATTGCGGATGGTGCAGGTGCGCGAGCGGTCGTTGTCGACTGCGGCACTCACGCACCTCATCGAGCGAGTTATCGCCGCGGCTCACCCATGCAACGCGCGCGTGCTGGTAAATGGTGACGTCGAAATGGCCCAGGCCGCAGGGGCGGACGGGGTACAGCTGACCGAGCGCCAGCTCATGGCTCTTGAGAGCCGCCCCTCGCTCGCGCTCGTCGGCGCCTCCTGCCACAGTGCCGACGCGCTGCGCCGGGCGGAAGCGCTCGATGTCGATTTCGCAGTGCTCGGACCGGTCAAAGCAACACCGACGCATCCGGAAGCGCAGCCACTCGGCTGGGACGGCTTCCGTGCGCTTGCGGCACATGCTGCGATACCTGTATTCGGAATCGGCGGGCTGACCCGGGCCGACTTCGATGCCGCCTGGTCGCACGGCGCGCACGGCCTGGCGATGATTCGCGGCAGCTGGGAGAACTAAGACCCGATCTGTTTCCGCCTCGCCTCGGGAGGCGGTTCGCAAGCGAGTATCGCGCTCGCCTGCTAGTGTTGACGTACTAGGCGTCCTTGCGATCGTCCTCGAACGACTCGTCTGGCTCATCGGGTGGTGCGGGAACCCTATACTCTTCGTTGGCCCAAGCACCGAGGTCGGCCATCTTGCAGCGCTCCGAGCAGAAGGGCCGGAAACGACTCTCCGGCTGCCAGGCAACGCTTGCTCCGCAAGTCGGACACGCAACGGTAGGCACGGCGCTTCGGGAGCCTCGCGTTACAGGGCGCAGAACGTAAGCCGGAATCCGACATCGGACTCGACCGGTCGGGAGCGGGTATCGATCAGTGTCACGAATCTAACGTTCAGCATGTACTTGTTCGCGGAGATCTCGGGGATGAAGTCGAGCTCGCGCGGAATTCGAATGCGGACCATCTGCGCGGACCGCCCGCCCAGCATCTGCTGGAAAGAGCCGCCCTGCGCGACCACGTCTGTCGGCTTGCCGCTCTCGCGCAGGAGTCGCAGCACTATTCCGGTCGCGTCCCGGATCGGGAGAAGGGGCGCCAGCCAGCCCTCGAGATCTCGGTAGCGTACCGCGCTCTCGCGATGCAGCCAGTGATGATACGAAGGCAGGTCGAATTCGCAGGCGCCGCCCGGAATGGAAGTGCGCTGCTTGATGGCCATGAGCCAGTCATTCTCGCGCAGGGACTGGCCGATCTTGCCCGTCATTGCCAGGAGGCCCGCATGCGCCTGTTCCATATCGCGCAGGACGCCGGCAAGGACATCCTGGTCGATATCCGGGTTGCTGCGATACGAGGCGAGCACGCCGCGCTGCCGGTCGAGCTCCTGCAGCAGATCCGATTTGAGGTCCGCCCGGCTCGCGACCTCCAGAATCTCGAAGAGCGTCAGCAATGCGGAGTGATGTTCGACGGGATCGGTGCGCGCGAGGAAAAATCGCCCGCGGTCGAAGAGGTCCTCGAGCCGCAGCATGGTCCGGATGCGCTCGACCAGGGGGTATTCGTAAGTGATCACGCTCGTCCCGGAGCCTCTCGGGAGAATCGCTGGATTCTCCCCGATTCGTCACACGTTGACAACACGACGACTCCGTTGCCCGCAATCGCCATTTGTCATTGCTTCCGCGCGAGCGCTACATAGCGGGTGTGCAGCGCA
Organism: Betaproteobacteria bacterium; assembly: GCA_011391185.1. The sequence goes on along the minus strand of JAABRB010000072.1, from coordinate 7,330 downwards.
TCGACCTGGGGCCGCAGTTTCTCGGGCGCCCCGCCGTTGTCGATGACATCGTCGGCATGACGCAGGCGCTCGGTTCGTGATGTCTGGGCGGCGATGATTGCCTCGACCGCGTCGCGCGCGAGCCCGCTACGCGCCATCACGCGCTCGATCTGCACCGGCTCGGGACAATCGACCACCAACACCCGGTCGCAGCGGGCATGGGGCTCCCCGGTCTCGATGAGCAGCGGAATCATCAGGATGACGTATGGGCTCGACGCAAGCGCTGCGCGTCGATCCGCCTCGGCGCGGATCATCGGGTGCAGAATCGACTCGAGCTGCGACTTGGCGTTTGCGTCGGAAAATACCTTGCCGCGCATGCGCTCGCGATCCAGCGCGCCGAGCCGGTCTATGTATTCGGGGCCGAACCGCGCGCGTATCGACTCGATTGCGGCGCCGTCCGGCGCAGTCAGATCGTGCGCGAGCTGGTCGGCATCGATGACCTCGGCGCCGCGCCGGGAGAACAGTTCGGCCGCCGTGGACTTGCCGCTGCCGATGCCGCCAGTGAGCCCGACCCGGAAGGGCGTCACAGGACGAGTCCGAGGTAGTAGTCGACAAGCGTACTGCCCCAGAAGAGCGCGATCACGCCGGCCGCGGCCAGGTACGGACCGAAAGGCATCGGTACCTCGCGACCGCGACGCGCAAGCACGATCAGCACGATACCGACCCCGGCGCCGACGAATGACGAGAGGAGGATGACGAGCGGCAGCATCTTCCAGCCGAACCACGCTCCGATTGCCGCGAGAAGCTTGAAATCTCCGAACCCCATCCCTTCCTTGCCGGTCAGGAGCTTGAATCCCCAGTAGACCGACCAGAGCACAAGGTAGCCGGCCGCTGCGCCGATCACCGCGGACTGCAAGTCAACGAATGTGCCGCGCGCGTTGAGAAGCAGTCCGACCCACAGCAGCGGCAGCGTGATGGAATCGGGCAGGAGCTGCGTATCGAAGTCGATGAATGCCAGCGCGATCATGCACCACAGGAAGAGCATCGCGGCAAACGCGGCCCATCCGGGTCCGAAGCGCCACGCAGCGTAGGCCGCGGCAACGCCGGCGACGAGTTCCACGATCGGATAGCGCGGGCTGATCCGGGCGCCGCAACCGGCGCATTTCCCACGCAGCGCCAGATACGAAAGAATCGGGACGTTCTCGATCGCGCGGATTCGGCGCGCGCATGCCGGGCAGGACGAGGGGGGTGTTGCGAGGTTGAACCTGGGCGCAGCGGGTGGAGCGCCCCCGTGCAGCTCGGCACATTGCTCGCGCCACTCCTGCTCCATCATCTTGGGCAGGCGGTAGATCACCACGTTCAGGAAACTGCCGATGGCCAGGCCGACGACGAGGCTGATCGCTGTGAATAGCAATGGATCCAGATGGACGGAAAGCATATCGGCCGTGATCCGCCGTTCAGGAATTCAGCCCCGTCACCCGGACCGGTCCACCAAGACGTGCGTGATCGAACGGGGTAGTCGGGGTGATGCAGCGTTGCATGTGCTCGCAAATCAAAAAAAGGGGTTGCAGGCAAGGCCTGCAACCCCAGTTGATCGATCCGTCCTAGATGGCCTGGCCGAGCTTGAAGATCGGCAGGTACATCGCGACCACCATGCCCCCGATCAGCGTCCCGAGCACGACCATGATGACCGGTTCCATGAGGCTGGACAGCCCTTCCACCGCATCGTCGACCTCCTGTTCGAAGAAGTCGGCGACCTTGCTGAGCATATTGTCGAGCGCGCCGGACTCCTCGCCGATCTGCGTCATCTGGATCACCATGCTCGGGAAGACGTTGGTGTTCTGCATGGCGACGGTAAGGCTGGTGCCGGTGCTCACTTCCTGCTGCACCCGCTTGGTGGCGTGCGAGTAGACGTAATTTCCCGAAGCGCCACCGACCGAATCGAGTGCCTCCACGAGCGGCACGCCAGCGGCAAACATCGTGGACAGCGTGCGCGTCCAGCGCGCGATCACCGACTTGCGGATGATACTCCCGAAGATCGGCATCTTGAGAAGCAGCCGATCCATGTAGATCTGGACCGCCACCGAGCGCTTCCATAGCGCAAAAAAGCCGTATACCCCACCGAACAGAATTCCGAAGATCAGATACCAGTACTGGACAAAGAAGTCCGAGATACCCATCACGACGAGCGTTGGCGCCGGCAGGTCCGCACCGAAACTCTTGAATACCTCCTTGAACGCGGGAATCACGAAGATCATGATAACCGCCGTGATGATGAACGAGACCACGATGATCGCGACCGGGTAGAACATCGCCGCCTTGATCTTGCTCTTGATCGCGAGAATCTTCTCCTTGTAGGTGGCGAGGCGATCCAGCAGCGTCTCGAGAATACCCGCCTGCTCACCGGCCTGTACCAGGTTGCAGAACAGGGCATCGAAGTAGAGCGGAAACTTGCGGAACGCGGCCGCCAGCGACGATCCGGTCTCGACCTCGGTCTTGACGTCCATGAGGAGCTTCGCGACGCGCGGATTCGCGTGCCCCTTGCCGACGATGTCGAACGCCTGGAGCAGCGGCACCCCGGATTTCATCATCGTCGCAAGCTGGCGGGTAAAGAGCGCGATGTCCTTCTCGGTGATTCGGCTCCCGCCCGAAAGGCGCTGCTTCTTCACCTTCGTGGGGTTGACGCCCTGGCGGCGCAACGTGGCGTTCACGACGTTCAGACCGCTGGCGCGCATCTCGCCCTTGACGATCTTTCCGGACCGATCCCTTCCTTCCCAGAAGTACATCGATTCCTTGACGGCGCTCTTTCTCGCTGCTGCTGCTGCTGCCGATGCGGTTGCCATATTGACTCCCTCGTGCGATTTTCTCTATTACTCGTTCGTGACGGCCATGACTTCTTCCAGCGAAGTCATGCCCTGCCTGACTTTGAGGAGGCCGGACAGGCGAAGGTCCCGCACACCCTCGAGTTGCGACTGCTCGCCAATCTCGATCGCGTTGCCTCCGCGCATGATCAGCCGGCTCATCTCCTCCGAGATCGGCATCACCTGGTAGATGCCGACCCGTCCCTTGTATCCCGAACCCTTGCAATGTTCGCAGCCGGCCGGTCCGTAGGGCTTCCAGGCGCCATCCAGCTCGTCGTCGCGAAAACCGGCGTTGATGAGCCCTTCGTAGGGGATCTCCATCGGCTGCTTGCATGCGCACAGGCGGCGCGCGAGGCGCTGCGCGGTGATGACGATGATGCTGGAAGCGATGTTGTATCCCGGCACCCCCATGTTGATCAGGCGTGTGAGCGTGCTCGGCGCGTCGTTCGTGTGCAGGGTCGACAGCACCATGTGCCCGGTTTGCGCGGCCTTGACCGCGATTTCGGCGGTCTCGAGATCGCGAATCTCGCCGACCATGATCACGTCCGGATCCTGGCGCAGAAACGAGCGCAGCGCTGTGGCGAACGTCAACCCGACCTTGTCGTTGATGTTCACCTGGTTGATGCCCGCCATGTTGATCTCGGCCGGATCTTCCGCGGTCGAGATGTTCACGCCCGGCTTGTTGAGCATGTTCAGAAAGGTGTACAGCGACACCGTCTTGCCGCTTCCGGTCGGCCCGGTCACGAGAATCATCCCGTAGGGACGGTTGATGGCCTCGATCAGCGTCTCCTTCTGATCGGGCTCGTAGCCTAACGCCTCGATTCCGAGCATCGCGCTCGACGGATCGAGAATTCGCAGCACGAGCTTCTCGCCGTGCAGGGTGGGGAGCGTGCTCACCCGGAAGTCGATGGCCCGGCTCTTCGAGAGGACGAGTTTCATGCGGCCGTCCTGGGGCACGCGCTTTTCGGAGATGTCGAGCCTGGAGATCACCTTGATTCGCGAGGCGATCTTCTCCTTGAGCACGAGCGGCGGCTGGCTGATCTCGCGAAGATCGCCATCGACCCGGAGGCGGATACGGTAAAACTTCTCGTAGGGTTCGAAGTGGATGTCCGACGCCCCCTCGTTTATCGCATCCAGCATCACTTTCTGGATGAACTTGACCACCGGCGCGTCGTCAACATCAGCGGCGGAGGCGTCCGACTGCGACTCCTGGTCCGGGTCCGCGAATTCGAGCGATAGGTCGTCATCGATCAGCTGCTTCAGCGTGGTGTCGGACCGGTCGAGGACACGCGCAAGCACGGCCTCCAGCTTTTCCACTTCGACGAGGATCGGCTCGATCGACATCGAGGTCTGGAACTTGACTTCGTCGAGCGCCTGGGTATTGGAGGGGTCCGAGATCGCGACCGCGAGACGATTGCCGCGCTTGCGCAGCGGCAGAATGCGGCGCGTCTGCATGAGCTTGCGATCGACAAGTTCGATCGGAAACTGGGTCGGGTCCACCGAATCGAGGTCGAGCAGCGGCAGGCCGAACGTGTAGGCGCAGAACTCCGCAATGTCCGCCGGGGACATGCGGCGACTGCGCACGACTTCCTCGATGAACCCCGATCCGGTCTCGCGCGCGTGCTTCTGGAGTTCCATGGCCGCGGGCTCGGACAACTGTCCGTGCTGGACAAGGGCACGGGCGAGGCCGCTCAGGGCGCCGAGACTGGGGTTGACCGCCATCTATTTGGCCGCGATTCGAATAAGAGTCGGTGTAGGGAAAACGCTCCCCGCCGGTCGCGGCAGGGACGGGAAATCATGCACCGCGCCACTAGCACTGTAAAGCCTAAAGTTTCACACCTAAGGTCATGACGAGCCAACATTTTTCGGTTCCGAGACAGAAGTCGCGGAGACCTGAACCCGGTTACGCGGGCGGGGTCGTCGTTTTCTTGCCAGGCTTGAATAGCCGGACGGTCTTCACCACCCGGTCCTGGGTCCGGACCACCTCCATCGGGACATCGTGGATCTTCAGGCTGACCCCGGCCTCCGGAATGTCCTGGAAGTGCTCGAGGATGAGCCCGTTGAGGGTCTTGGGGCCGTCCAGGGGGAAGGCGAGCCCGAGCTTCCGATTGAGTTCGCGCAGCGAGCTCGAACCCTCCACCAGGACGGAGTCCTCGGCGCTCCACTCGACACCGGAGGCGCGCAGCGGTGCCGATGTCGTGAACTCCCCGATGATCTCCTCGATGATGTCCTCGAGAGTCAGGAGACCCAGCAGGTCCCCGTATTCGTCAACCACGAGGGCAAGGCGCTGCCGGTTCTCCTGGAAATACTGCAGCTGCGCGAGCGCCGGCGTGTCGGCGGGCACGAAATAGGGCTTTGTGATCACTTCGTCGAGCGCCTGCTTGTCGAGCGCTCCCCCGGTCAGCGCGGTGATGGCGCGCCGCAGGTGCACGATGCCGACGACGTTGTCGAGTTCGCCGCGGAATGCGACCAACCGGGTGTGGTAGCTCGTCGTGAGCTGACCGAGGAGCGTTTCGGCGGGGGCGTCCAGGTCGATTGCCTCGATCCGCGCGCGCGGGGTCATGGCGTCCTCGATCGTGAGGCGCTCGAGGTCGAACAGATTGACCAGGATCGACTGGTGCTTCTTGGGGAGGAAGTGACTGTGCTCGAGAACCAGCGTGCGCAGCTCCTCCTGGGTGAGCCGATGCGCGTCTCCGCCCGGCTGCTTGAACCGGAGCAGCCACAGTAGCGCCAGCGAAAAAAGGTTGACGAACCAGACGATGGGATAGAGGAGCTTGAGCAACGGCCCCAGCACGTATGCGAGTGGCAGCGCGATGCGCTCCGGATAGGACGCGCCGATGACCTTGGGCGTGATTTCGGAAAATACCAACACGACGAACGTCACGGTCGCGGTACTCACCATCAGTGCGAATTCGCTTTGGCCGTACAGGCTGATGGTGATCACGCTCGCCAGGGTGGCCGCGCCGATGTTGACGAGATTGTTGCCTAGCAGGATGACGCCGAGCAGTCGGTCGGTGCGCTCGAGGAGCTGCGAGACGCGCCGCGCCGCGCGATTGCCCAGCTTGACCATCGCGCGCAACCGGTAGCGGTTGAGCGCCATCATGCTCGTCTCGGCGATCGAGAAGAGCCCCGAAAAAATCAGCAGGACGAAGAGGGCGACGAACTGCGTCGCTAACGGAATCTCTTGCAAGCGGGGAGGGCGCGAATCGGACCGAATCAGTATGCCCGAATTCACCCGATCGCGGGGAGCGCCGCGCTCAGGCCAGGCTGCGTCCGAGTATGACCTCCACGACGAAGCGGCTGCCCACGTATGCGAGGAGCAGGACGATGAAACCGGCCATCGTCCAGCGGAGCGCACGGCGCCCGCGCCAACCGTACAGATGACGCCCCGCCAGCAGAAGGCCGAATATCGCCCATGAAAGCACCGCGAACAGGGTCTTGTGATTGAACTGGAACGCCTTGCCGAAAAGCGACTCGGAGAAGGCGACCCCGGTCGCAAGCGTGAGCGTCAGCATCACGAAGCCAGCCGCGAGAATTCGAAAAAGAAGGGTTTCCAGCGTCAGGAGCGGCGGCAGGCTCGCGAGCGGCCCCGCGAGCTCATCGCCCAATCCGCGCCCGTGCAGCCGCTTCTCGATCAGGCTCATCAGGAGGGCGTGCAGCGCAGCGATCGTGAGCAGGCTGTACGCGGCGATTGCCAGGGCGAGATGAATCCGGAACTGGACGGTGTGGGCATATGCCGGACTCTCCAGACCCGGAAACAGCGCCGGTAGCGGCACGCAGGCGGCAGCGACGCCCAGTACGAGCGGTTGCATCCCTTCGAGACGATAAAAAAGGTTCTCGAACCAGTAGACGAGTACCGCGAGCCAGAGGGTCGCCGACAGCGCGTGGCCGAATCCGAAGCGCAGCATGGGCGTCGCGAATAGGGTTTCGTAGAGGAGGAACGAATGCAACGCGAGCGCGACGAGTATCGTCCAGCGCTCCCACGCTGCCATGGGCCGCTCGGCCCCCTCGCCGGACTGCCAGCGCGTGCGCCAGAAATGACCGGCCAGCGCGGCATAGAGGAGCACGGTCAGGGCGTAGAGTAAAATGGCGCGCATCGGTGCGGAGATTATCGCATCCGCGGTTGGCCCCCGCTTTGACTCTGGCGGTTCGTCCGCGCCGGTTCATCCCCGACTTTTCATCTGTATCCTCTGCCTTGATGAGCGCGTATTGCCATGCTTGAGAATCTGACCCAGCGCCTCGCGCGCGTCGTGAAGACCGTGCGCGGCGAGGCGCGTCTCACCGAGACCAACATCCAGGAGGCGCTGCGCGAGGTTCGCATGGCGTTGCTCGAGGCTGACGTCGCGCTTCCTGTGGTGCGCGACTTCGTCGCGCGGGTGAAGGAAAAGGCCCTCGGCGAGGATGTCATAGGAAGCCTGACGCCGGGCCAGGCGTTCGTGGGCGTGGTGCATCGTGAACTCACCGCGCTCATGGGCAGCGGTCACGCCGAT
>JAABRB010000071.1 GCA_011391185.1 Betaproteobacteria bacterium | reverse complement strand
CGGAATTTGCTCGAACCGAGAGCATCGCGCCGTCCGAGAATCGAATCTGGGCAAGCCCGTCGGCACCGGTGATGACCCGGTCTCCCGACGCGAGCGCGCCGCCCCGTTCACCCGTGCGGGCGCTGCCCGCATTGTCAACCACCTGGACTGCACCGATCGCGACGATAAAGCTGGCAGCGGCCTGCGCGAGCGCCGAGCCGGGGATCAGCGCAAGGATCGTCGTCCCGGCCATCGCGACGGCGAGGCGCATGAGGCGGGCGTTCAGGAGTTTTAGCGTCATCGGCAACGTGCCGGCGGCGAAATCCGGCGACAAGTGCGAGCGATGCCGCAAAGCCTAACACCGTCCGCGAGGGCCCGTCAGACAACGTGCCCGCGGATCTGCATCACGTCACGGCGTGCGCTTCCGCCTCGGGGAGGAACTTCCGGGCGCGCTCACGGAGCACGAATTTCTGGATCTTTCCGGTCGGTGTGCGAGGCATTTCGTCGATGATCTCGAGGCGCTCCGGCCAGAAGTGCTTGGTGACCGCCTCCCCGGCAAGGTGCTGTCGAAGCCGCTCGAGCGTCAGTGACTGTCCAGGGCGTACCGTGACGAACGCGCATGCCCGCTCGATCAGCCGCGGATCCGGCATCGCCACGATCGCGGCATCCGCGACTTCAGGCATTCGGTAGAGCGCGCTCTCGACCTCGATCACCGGGATGTTCTCGCCGCCGCGAATCACGATGTCCTTGTTACGCCCGCAGATGCGGATGTAGCCCTCGGCATCCATGCGCGCCACGTCGCCCGTGTCGAACCAGCCGTCCGGATCAAGGTCGTAGAGCTGCGGGCGCTTGAGATACCCGACGAAGAGCGCCGCGCCGCGGATCTGCAGCGTGCCTTCGACCCCGCGCGGGAGCTCCTTCTTGCTCGCGTCGACGACACGCACTTCTTCACCGTCCAGAACGCAGCCGTCCGACTCGAGGACCTTGTAGCCGCTCGGTGGCGTCATGGTCACGCTGCAACACTCGGTCATGCCCCAGCAGGTCACGACCGTGACGCCGAGCCGCTCCTGGGCCGCTTGCACGATGGCCGGCGGAATCGGCGCACCCGAGCTCACGAAAAGCCGCAGCGAGTCGAGTCGTCGCTCGGCGATGCCGGGAAAAGCGGCGAGGTCGGCGAGAAACGGCGTCGCCGCGAACGTGAACGTCGCGTGATGGCGCTCGATGAGCTCTGCGGCGCTCGCAGGATTCCAGACGTCGAGCAGCACGAGCGGAATGCCCATGAGTTGCGTCAACAGGATCCCGTACGCGAATCCGAGCTGGTGCGCGAGCGGGGACGGCATGAACACCACGTCCGACGCGCCCACGTCCATACGATCCGCGAATTTACGGACGGTGCCGAGGAGGGTGTTCGACGTATGCATGACACCCTTGGGTTCCCCGGTCGTGCCGGACGTATAGAGCAACTGCGTCACATCGTTCGGCGCGAGCGCCGCCCCGGAGGTGTACGCATCTGCGGCTATAGCGCGCGCGACCCGGACTTCAAACGCATCCTCGCCCTCGCCACCGACGAGCAGCACGTGTTGCAGACTGGGCACGTCCTGCACGAGAGTGCGCGCCAGCGACGCGTGATCGAAACCGCGGAATTTCGCCGGTGCGATGAAAACTTTCGACTCGGCGAGAGCCAGCATGAACACGAGTTCGCGATGGCGGAATATGGGCATCAGCGGATTGGCTGCCGCGCCGACTCGAACGCAGGCGAGGTACACCGCGACGAACTCCCACCAGTTCGGCAATTGGAATGCGACAACATCGTCGCGGCCGACGCCCAGTTCGGCGAGCGTGCTCGCGACGGCGGCTACCCGATCGTTGAGCTGACGGTAGGTCAATCGCGTCGTGGCGCGATCCTTCTCGCGGAACGCGATGATCGCCGTATCGTCCGGCCGGGTCGCGATCCATTGGTCGAGATAGTCCGTCACGACGTGACCGGGCCAGATGCCGCGCTCGGCTTCGCGCCCGAGGCGTGCCGCGTCCAGGAAGACTCCGTCCATGGGCTCCCCGCTCACGCGATTGAATGAGCATTCATTCACGTAATGCTACGCGGCAAGGGTGCGAACGTGTTTAGCCTGGATCAACGATGGGTGATCCGAAAGCGGGTCTTCCGTCCGTGACGCATCGCAACAAGGCCCGCACTCCGCGTGACTTCGACCGAAAATCGCCCGAATCAGTCGCAGCGGCGTTGCTTGCGCCTGATGCGCGCCATTGCGGCGCGTCCTTTATCGGTAAGGAAGGGGTCGACGAGCAGCTTGATGCCTTCATCGACGTAGTGATCGAGCGAATAGCGGTCCCGCAGGGCCCACTGCTTGAGGGCCCACGCATGAGCAAAGAGCACGTACTGGTAAACGAGGAGTTGGTCGTCCACCGGGCGCACGTGACCGCCCGCAATGCACGCGCGCAGACAGGCCTCCAGCAGCCGGTTGGTCCGGAGTTCGCCATCCTTGATGAATATGCGCCGATCCGCACGCAGCGACTTGGTGGAGCGATAGGTGAGCACCGTCGCCTCGCGCAGCGTGTCAACGACCCGGCAATACGCGCCGATCGCCACGCACAACCGCTCGAGCGGCTGGTCCACGCCTTCCAGCGCCGCGGGAATCTCCTTCTCGTAGGTCTCGAGCACGAGCTTGAGCGTAAGGAAGAGAATGTCGTCCTTGTCGCGGAAGTACTGATAGATCAGTCCGACGCTGATTCCGGCTTCGCGGGCAATGTGCTGAATCGTCGTGCTGTAGTAGCCCTGCTCGGAAAAAAGCTTGATCGCCGCGCGAATGATCTGCTCACGTCGCTCGCCGACCAGCCTGGGATCGGTGACCACGCTCTCGACGGTGCCGGGTGAGCTCATCCTGCCGTTCGCTGCGCCTGCGGCCTCAGGTGGCGCCGTTACCCGACATGACCGCGTTGGCAATCACGAGCCGCTGGATTTCGCTCGTGCCCTCGTAGATCCGCAGCGCGCGAATCTCGCGGTAAAGCGTCTCGACCGTCGTGCCCGAGACGACGCCCGTTCCGCCGAAGATCTGCACGGCCTGGTCGATCACCTGTTGCGCCATCTCGGTCGCGTAGAGTTTCGCCATCGACGCCTCGCGGGTCACGCGCCGTCCCTGCGTATCGCGCGTCCATGCCGAGCGATACACGAGCAATGCCGCGGCATCCACCGCGAGGGCCATGTCGGCGATTTTCGCCTGGGTGAGCTGATACTCGCCGAGCTGTTTGCCGAACACCGCGCGCTCCCGACAGCGTCGCAGCGCCTCGTCGAGCGCGCGGCGGGCGAGCCCGAGCGCCGCAGCACCGACCGTAGTGCGAAAGACGTCCAGCGTGCTCATCGAAACCTTGAAGCCTTCCCCTTCCGCACCGAGCAGTGCGCCTGCCGGGATGCGACAGTTGTTGAACGCAAGCGTCGCAAGTGGGTGCGGCGCGATCGTGCGGATGCGCGCCGCGATGGTGAACCCGGGCGTGTCGGCATCTACGATGAAGGCCGACAGCCCCTTCGACCCGGATTCCGGGCCGGTGCGCGCGAAGACGATGCAGTGATCGGCGATGCCGCCATTCGAGATCCAGGTCTTGGTCCCGTTGATGACGTACGCATCGCCGTCGCGCTTCGCCGTCGTCGCAATCGCGCCGACATCGCTGCCGGCTTGCGGCTCGGAGAGCGCAAAGGCCGCGATGCGCTCACCGCGCAACACCGGAGGGAGATAAGTTTGTCGCTGCGCCGCGCTCCCGAAGAGCGAGATCGGTCCGGTACCCAGGCCCTGCATCGCGAATGCAAAATCGGCGAGCCCTTCGTGACGCGCCAGGACGTCGCGGCTCAGACAGAGGCTGCGAACGTCGAAAGCTCCGTCCGGCACCGTCACGCAACAAGGCTCGAGCAATCCGGCGCGACCCAACCGGCGCACGATCTCGCGGCACGTGGCGTCAATGGAGTCGTCGTCATGTGCCTGGCTTGCCAGTCCTGCCAGCTCACTCTCTGCGAACCGTTCGAGGTCCGCGGCGCGATGGCGGTGCCGGTCCTCGAAGAACGGCCACGCGAGGTACGACGTGTCAGGCATGGGCGTAAGCGGGGCAGGGGGCAGGAGTTTGTCGATCCACTAGTTGCCCTCGAACTGCGGCTTTTCCTTCTTTACGAAGGCGTTATAGGCGCGCGCGAAATCGCCGGTCTGCATGCAGATCGCCTGCGCCTCCGCTTCGGCCTCGATCGCCTGCTCGATCGACATGTTCCATTCCTGGTGCAGACACTTCTTGGTCATCGAGTGCGCGAATGCCGGGCCGTTCGCGAGCGTGAGCGCCATCTCGTTCGCGCGCGCCAGCAACTTGTCCTGCGGCACGAGCTCGTTGAAGAAGCCCCATGCGAGGCCTTCCTCGGCTTTCATCACGCGGCCGGTGTAGAGGAGCTCGGACGCCCGCCCCTGGCCGATGATGCGCGGCAGTATCGCGCAGGCCCCCATGTCACAGCCGGCAAGGCCGACGCGCACGAAGAGGAACGCCGTCTTGCATTCCGGCGTGGCATAGCGGAAATCCGAGACCATCGAGATGATCGCTCCCGCGCCCGTGCAAATGCCGTCCACCGCGGAGATGACCGGCTGCGGACAGTTGCGCATCTCCTTGACCAGGCTTCCGGTCATGCGGGTGAAGATCGTGAGCTCGTCCATTTCCATCTTCACCAGGGGGCCGATGATCTCGTGCACGTCTCCCCCGGAGCAGAAGTTGCCGCCCTCGCCGGTGACGATCACCGTCCGCACGTCGTCCACGTACTGCAGCTTGTGGAACGTGTCGCGCAACTCCGCGTAGCTTTCGAAGGTAAGCGGATTCTTGCGCTCGGGACGATTGAGCGTGATGGTCGCGACGCGCTCCTTCACCTCCCACCTGAAATGCGCCGGCCGCCATTCGGCCGCTTTCAACTTGTACATGACTTTCCTCCTGGATCTGAAGTGCGATGTCGCCGTTCCCGAAATGCTCAGCCGACCATCGTGAGTCCGCCGCTCACGCTCAGGACCTGGCCGGTCACGAAGCTCGTCGCGTCGCTGGAAAAGAAGACGATGGCGTCTGCGACCTCCGCGGGAAGCGCGAGCCGCTGCATGGGCGTGACGCGGACGAACGCTTCGCGGATCTTGTCGGGCACCGCGGCGAGAAGCGGGGTATCGGTCGGTCCCGGGCAGACGCAGTTCACGGTGATGTTGTAGCGCGCCGTCTCGCGCGCGAGCGCCTTGGTGAACGCGATCACGCCGCCCTTGGCGCCGGAATACACGGACTCTCCGAGGCTTCCGACGCGCCCGGCGTCGCTCGCCACCGAGACGATCTTGCCCGATTTTCGCTCCATCATCGGCTCGATGAACGCCCGGGTCACCATGATCGGACCCATCAGGTTCAGGTCGACGACCTTGCGCCAGAAATCCGGCGTGTTCTTGACGAAAGGCTCGGTCCGACCCCAGCCCGCGACGTTCGCGACGATGTCCACTTGCTTCGCCTTGGTGAGGGCGTCCCGCCGGAACGCCTCGATCGACTCGGGATCGGTCACGTCCAGGCGGAAAAAGTCTGCGCGTTGCCCCTGTTCGCGCGCGCGTGCGGCGACGGCCTCGCCGGCTTCCATGGCAATGTCGCCGAGCAGGACGTGCGCGCCCGCTGCGGCGAGTTTCTCGGCGGTCGCGCGCCCGATTCCGGATGCGGCGCCGGTGACTACGGCGGTCTTTCCCTGAAGTTGCATCGCGTGATTCCTCCGTGATCGGGCGGACTGTGATCCGCACCGGAACAGCGGGTCGGATGGGTCGATCGAAATCGCCCGCCCGCGTTGATTGAATGATTGCTCATTCAGTTTACGGCGTCAAGCAGCGGCCCGGCTTCGGGTCGCCTGCTACCGAAAGTAGTTCATTAAATCAATGTCCTGCGGGCGAATCCTGGCCCGCACGGACGCTACGCGCAGGGTCGGGCCCAATGAGCGCTATAACGTCCGCGCGTGCCGGCCGACGCTCCAGCCGATCCCGGCCAGGTGCTTCTCGCCGACCTCGACGGGGTCCGCCTCGAGCGGCGTTGCCATCGTGTCGTTCCAGCGATTGAGAAAGCCGAACAGCGCGATCACGGCGACGATCTCCACGATCTCGCCCTCGTTCCAGTGCTTGCGCAGCTCGGCGAACATCCCGTCGGTCACATCGTTCGGCACTTGTCCGGCCGCCAGGGCCACATCGAGCGCAGCGCGCTCCGCATCGTTGAAGAGCGGGCTCGTCCGGTACTCCCACACTGCCGCCAGCTTCGCGTCGTCGACGCCCGTGTGCAAGGCGTGACCGGCAGTGTGCGCCATGCAGTACTGGCAACCGGCCGCGCGACTCGCGACGTGACCGACGAGTCGCCTGAGGCCGAGATCCACACTGCCGTCCGGGTCCCAGATCGCGGCGGAGAGCTGCGCGTACGCCTTGAGCAGCTTCGGGCGCCGCTGCATCGTGAGCTGGCTGTTCGGAAGATAGCCGTTTCGCTTCTCGAGCTTCGCAAAGTACTCGGCGAGCTCCGGGTCGTGGTCGGGCGGAAGCGGCGCGAGCCGCGGCTCGGGAAGTTCGTTTCTGCGCATGTCGGTCTCCTCGTCCCTACAATTTGAGCAGGCGCGTGGCGTTCGCTTCGGTGATCGCACGCTTGGCGGCCTCGTCCAGCTGCGGATGCGCGGTCACGTTCTCGACCGGCCGCTCGTACGCGATCGGGAAGCAGTAGTCGCTGCCCATCAGCACGCGGTCGGCGCCGATCACGCGGACCAGAAAATCGAGCACGTCGTCGGAGTAGCCGACCGTGTCGTAATAGAAGCGCCGCAGGTAATCCACCGGCGCCTGACGGCTCGTACTCTTGAGGTCCGCGCGCTTGTCCCAGCCGCGGCTCAGTCTGCCTACGAGCCACGGGAATGCCCCCCCGGCATGCGGCAGCACGAACGTGAGCTGAGGACAGCGGTCGAGCACGCCACCAAAGATGAGATGCGCCGCCGCGATCGCGGACTCGAACGGATTGCCGAGCAGATTGGTGAGGTAATGCTTCTGCAGGCGCTCGTGCCCGATCACGAAGACCGGATGGAGAAAGATCGGCAGGCCCAGCGCTTCGATGCGCTCGTACACGGGAAAGAAGGACGGGTCCGACAGCTCGCGATCGTTTACGCGGGTGGACATGTAGAAACCCCGCACGCCGGGCAACTTCGCCGCGCGCTCGGCTTCCTTCACCGCCAGGTCCGGCTCGTGCATCGGGAGCGCTGCGAGGCCCACCAATCGTTGCGGCGCGCGCTCGTGCGCGCGCGCAAGCTCTTCGTTGTAGGTTGCCGCCAGGCGCTCGCCTAGATCGCGACCCGCCCAGTACACCATGGGTTGCGAGAGCGAGAGGGCGTGCGCTTTGACCCCCTGCTCGTCCATGGCGGCGAGCCGCGCATCGAGATCGACGAAACGCGGGCCTGCGGGCCCGGTCGTCAGGTATCCGACCTTGAACTGCGGTCCCTTGCCCTCCACCTCGCGCCATTCGAGGCCATGTGCGGGGCCATGCTCGGCGAGCAAGTCGAGAAAACGCTGCGGATACCAGTGGGCGTGAACGTCCACCGGCCCAGGGGAATGCGCTGTATGTGCTGTGCTCATTTCAGGAACTGGAGTATCCAGAGAGAGAGATGCGGAACGAATGTCACCACGATCAGCGCCACGATCGCAACTGCGATGAACGGCATCAGCCCCGGATAGATCGAAGACAGGGGCGCCTTGAACACGGCCTGGCCGACGAAGATGTTGAGGCCGAACGGCGGCGTGAAGGTGCCGATGCTCAGGTTCATCACCAAAATCACGCCGAAGTGGACCGGATCGACGCCCGTGGCCATGGCAATGGGCAGCAACAATGGCGCCAGCACGAGGATGGAGGAGGCCGTGTCGAGCACCATCCCCACCAGCAGGAGGAAGACGTTGATCGCGATCAGC
Source organism: Betaproteobacteria bacterium (assembly GCA_011391185.1). The sequence goes on along the minus strand of JAABRB010000071.1, from coordinate 4,520 downwards.
ACGGACCAGGTCGGCCAGCCCAATCCGTTGATGAATTCCGTCGCCGCTTGCGCAGCGCCGCCGATCGTCAGCAGCCACGAGTACACGCCCGCGCAGGCCACGATGACGAAGATCTGCGCGGTGAGGTACATCGATCTCGCGGCGGTCCGGAAGATTTCGCGTAATCCCATCTCGCGATAGACCAGTCCGACGACGATCATCGCGTAGATGCATGCCACGCCGGCCGCCTCGGTCGGCGAGAACACGCCGGTGTAGATGCCGCCCAGGATGATCACCGGCGCGGCGATCGACCAGATGCCCGCTCGGGTCGCGGCCAGGAACTCCGCAAGCCGGAAAGGCACGATCCCGCCGCCCCTGTGCCGGGCCGTGTAAATGAAGATGTACGCGGCGAATGCGGCCGCAAGAACCAGCCCTGGAAAGATTCCGGCCGCAAACAGCCTGACGATGGAGGCCTCGGCGGCGATGCCATAGAGGATGAAGCCGATGGACGGCGGGATCAAGTTGTCGATCGCGGCCGCGGAGATGAGCAGGCCGGTCGAGAACTTCTCGTCGTATCCCGCGTCGCGCAGGCGCTGGTAGGTCAGCCCGCCCACCGCGGCGACGGTTGCCGCGGTGGACCCGGAGATCGCGCCGAAAACCGTGGTCGTGCCCAGAGCGGTGAGCGGGAGACTGCCGCGCACACCGCCGATCATCGACCCGACCCAACGCAGAAGTCGCTCGGACACCCCGCCCTTGCCCATCAGGTCGCCGGCGAAAATGAAGAACGGCACGGCCAGCAGCGCGTACTTGTCGATGCTGCTGAACATCACCTGGTGCACCGCTGTTGCCGGGACGTCGGAAAACACCACCAGCACCGCGGCGGACGTGGCGAGCAGGATCAGGAACAACGGAAAGCCGAGCACCAGCAGCACGATCGGCAGGAGCGCCATCACCCATCCCATCGCCCGGCGCTCTTAGAACTTGCCCGTGAGGTACGACCGGATGCGGACGACGACCGCGACGGCCGCGAGCGCGAATCCCGTCAGGAGCGCGGCATGCGGAATGGCCTTCGGGATGCCCGCCGAAACGCTGACCTGCTTGGCCTGGGCGAAGAGCGTGACCACCTGATAGGACTGGATCACCACGAAGATGCTGCACGCGACGAATGCGACGACCGTCAGGCCGTTCAGCGCGGCCCGCCATCTGCCGCGAATGGCCGCGGAGAACAGGTCCATGTTCAGGTGATCGCCGTTATACGTGATTGCGGCCATGCCGATGAAGACGCCCCAGATGGTGATGAAGACCATCGTCTCCTCGGCCCAGAAGAACGCGTAGCCGAACGCGTAGCGGCCGATCACGTTGGCGAAATTGATTGCGATCCCCAGCAGCATCAGCGTGCCGAGGATCCAGTGCGGCAGGGTGACGAACGCGAATCGGGTCATCCGGGCTCGCCCCCTGCAGCAGGCGGGATCAGAACTTCTCGGAAGTCGACTTCATCTGCTTGTAGAAGGCGCTTACGGCAGGATTGCCTTTCGTGACGTCCTCGCCCACGTTCACGAGCAGCGACTTCACTTTGGCCTGGTCCGCAGCCGGCAACTTCACGAAGCTGCCACCGACCTCCTCCCACTTCTTGCGCATCGCCCCGTCCAGCGTGCGCGAATGCGCCATCAGGCGTGGCTGAATCTTGGCGCCTTCCTCGATCACGATCTGGCGCAGATCGGCCGGGAGCTTGTCGAGCCAGGGGCGACTGATGGCACCGGTCGAAATGATCATCGTGTCGTTCACCTCGGTGAGCACCTTGGCGATGTCGTAGAATTTGAAGATCACGTAGACGGCGGTCGCGCTCATCGTGCCGTCGATCACGCCCTGGCGCAGGCCCGGAACGACCTCGCCGAGATCCATAGCCACGGCCGTGGCGCCGAAGGCGCGCATCTTCGCGCGCTCGGCGTCGGTGGCGTTGACGCGCAGCTTCTTGCCTTTGAAATCGTCGAGGGTCCGGAGCGGCTCCTTGCCGAAGTAATGCGCAAACGCGTACGAGGTCACGGTCACGACCTGCAAGTTCTTGTCCGCCCCGAGCGCCAGAATCGATTTGTTCAGCGCCGGATCAAGCAGCACCTTCGCGGCCTGCTCGGGACTCTTGAAGAGCAGCGGCACCGCGAACGTTCCGAACCGTGGGTCGACGCCGGCGAAAAAATCCGCCGGCGCGATGAACGCTTCGACCGTTCCAAGCTGCAGTCCCTCGATCTGGCTGGCGATCGTGCCGAGCTGATTGCGGGGGAACACCTTGACCTCGATTCGCCCCTGGCTCCGGGCCTCGATCGCTTCCTTCATCCAGTCCGCCCACTGGTGCTGGACGTCGTTCAGCGTGCCGAGGCCGATCTTCATGGTGAAGTCGGCGGCGTGGGCCGGGGTGATCCAGCCGGCGAGTGCGACCGCGGCGGCCGCGGCGAGCGTACGAAGTGCCTTTGCGGGTTGACGCATGTGTCTCCTCCTTCTTTCTTGTGAGCCCCCGGCGTTACGCCGGGAGAGGGTGAATCACCACACGAGATCGCCTTCGCGAATCAGCATCTTGCAGTGTTCGCTTTCCGTGTAGGGCGCGTGCGGCATGCCGCAGGGCATGCGGAACCAGAATCCCTGCGCGTAACTCGTGTACTCGTCCTTGAGGACGCCTTCCAGCACCAGCGTCTCCTCGCCTATGGAATGATCGTGCGAGGGAAGCTTGCGGTTCGGGTGCACCTTCCCGATGCGGCTCGTCTCGATGCCGTCCTGGTTCGGATAGAGGTGCAGCACGTCCGCGCCGCGATGCGGGAACGCCATCCACTGTGCGGTCCTGGCGTCGATCACGATCCGCTCGCCCGGGGCGGCGCGAATCGGGACACGCCACTTCGCGTAGATCACGCAGCCGTCCTTGGACGTCGGCGTATGGTGGAACCCGGGTGGATTGCGGATGAACGTATGCGTGCCGTAGTCGGCCTGCCCGTCCGAGTACGTTCCCTCGATCACCAGGATGTCGAGCCGGTCGGTGAGCGTCTCCGCGGGCATTGCCGCGCCGGGCTCGAACTTGAGCAGCGAAGTTTCGCGACCCTTCTTCGGATCGCTCACGAATTCGAGCACCTTGCGCGAGATGCCCGGGTACGCGGTGGGCTCCCAGGGCAGCTCGTTCGTGTTGACCACGGCGCACTGGGTCGGGTCGGCGTTTACGGCGGCGGCGACGCGCATGGATTCCCCTTGACGGCTTTTTCCGATAACGTGGCAAAATAACGATAATCGATCCGGCCGATGGCGGTCAAGCGTTTCGTCGTCCGACGCAGTGCGTCGCAACGCGCGATTATTTGCCCATCTATTTGCCCATCTGTTTGCCCATCTGTTCACCCATCCGTTCGCCCGAAATGAACTGGAGAATCCGATGTCCGAAACAGAGGAACCCGTGATCGCCCAGAAGGGCCCATACCGGATCGAATTGCTGGCCACGTATCGGTATGCGTGGTGCGCATGCGGAATGAGCAAGATGCAGCCGTTTTGCGACGGCTCGCACACCGGTTCGAAGGCCGGGATCAAGCCCATTGTCTGGGTGCAGGACAAGGACGCGACGGCGATGCTCTGCGGGTGCAAGCGGTCAGGCAAAGCGCCAATCTGCGACACCACCCACAAATCGCTTTAGCCCGCCGACCGATCCTCCCATGAGCAAACGCGATCCCGATCCCGTCTTGACGGAGCTTGCGCCGGCCACAGAGGCGCCACCCGGTGGCACGCTTGCGGGTGCAATTTGCGACCGCGTCCGTACCGACATCCTCGTCGGTCGACGCAAGCCCGGTGCAAAACTTCGCCTCGAAGATCTGAAGGCGGAGTTCGGCGTGAGCTGGAGCCCGATCCGCGAAGCCGTATCGCGGCTCGTCGCCGAGGGGCTGATCACCACCGAGGAAAGTCGCGGTTACCGCGTTGCGGCCGTGTCCAGCGCCGACCTTGCGGAAGTGATCCGGCTGCGAATGATGCTAGAGAGCATGGCGCTGCAACGATCGATCGAGCAGGGCGACGACGCCTGGGAGGCGGACGTGCTCGCTCACCAGCATCGTCTGGGTAAGCTCGAGAGCCGGCGCGTGATTCCGGCAGAATCCGAGCAATGGGAGACGTGGCACCGCGCATACCACGAGGCGCTCATTGGCGCGTGCGGCTCCCCGATCCTGCTCCAGTTCTGCAGCCAGTTGCACGATCTGAGCGACCGCTACCGGCGCCTGTTCTTTTCGTCGCACGAGTTCGATCGCGACGTTTCGACCGAACATCGCAGGATCACCGAGGCCGCGCTCGCGCGTAATGCCGCGACCGCCTGCGAGCTGCTGCAACGACACATCGAACGGACCGGTCAGAACGTCCTGCGCTCGATGCAGGTCTAGCTCGCGCCCCCTGCGCTCAGCCGAGCACGGGCGGGAGTTGGCGAGTGAGCGCCTGCTTCCTGTTTGTGGCGGCCCCGACGAGTGCGAAGCCGGTGAGTGCGCCGGCGCCGTCGACGAAGCGTGCCGCCACGCCATCCTCACCGCACTCGA
>JAABRB010000070.1 GCA_011391185.1 Betaproteobacteria bacterium | reverse complement strand
CAGGTCGTTCATCATCGGCGCATACTGCTTGTCTTTGGAGTCGCGTAGCCGCTTCAGGCCGGTCACGAAGCTCGGCCACGGACCCGGCTCGAGTTGATCGAGGTGAGGAGTGGCGTGTATTTTCCCGTTATCCTCGGACATAGCCGTCCCCTTCCCATTAGCGGTCGTCGCGTACGACTTTAAACTTGTGATGAACTCCGGCCATGAAACGCCGTTGCCGATATCGCGTCGGGCGACCGTTGCATCTCCTTGCCGCATGACCGCGTTCCTCCCTCCCTCTGCGACCACACCAGAAATTTCAGCCTGCGCCCGTCACAAACCCCGCGCCACCGGAGGGCTTGGGTCGCTTGGCCCGAAACGGGCACTTCGTCTCAACGACGCATTTCGTCCTTATGCGGCCGGCCCGCTGATTAAATATACCCCCCTTGTAAGCGAGGAACATAACAAATCATATCCGAAAAATGGAATATTTGAAAAGCCCCTTCGCCGTGCTATGCAACATTGAAATAGCCGCATGAGATCGGCGTAGGCGGTTAGCGGAGAATTGCTGCTCGGATCAGTGCATTGCTCGCGTTCCGCGAGGCAGTTCGCGATGAGACGGCATGATTCGAGCGCTTTGGTACGGATCGAGGCGCCCCCGACGGACGTGATCGGAGGGCGGGCAGAACCACGTCGCCATGCTTGAGTGCCCAAGCTGCGCGCCGCACAGCAGTCGCAAGGACCATGGTGTAGGCATGACGCGGGCTTACCGAACTGCTCTGGTTGCACCGTGGCAACCGGTCCCCGACGGCTCGTGTTTCTCCCTCGACGACGATCGAGAGTATCGGCGCTGGCGAGACGCCAAACTCGCCGGCTACCCACGCTCGCCGGATGAGCTGACAGTTGAGATATCGGCGCTTGCCGCGCCTACTCCTGCCGAAACCGAGGCTGTGCTCGCAACGTGCAGGCGGGCCAACATGTGTCTCTATCGCAGCCGACAGCATCTGGGCGACGCACAAGAAACACGGCCGGCACTCGCTGCCTTCGCTCACCACTTCGGCTTGATTCGTTTCGAGGCCCACCGTTCGGGCGAGGCCGATGGCATCGTCGCCCTTGAGGTAGTCGACGAAGGGGGGCGGCTCGGCTACATCCCCTACACCAACCGCCTGATCGGCTGGCATACCGACGGCTATTACAATTACGAAGGCCCGGCGCGGATGATCCGCGCCATGCTGCTGCACTGCGTCCGCAGCGCAAGCCAGGGGGGCGAGAACGGCCTCCTTGACCATGAGATCGCCTACATTCGTCTGCGGGACGAAAATCCCGATTTCATCGCCGTCCTCATGCACCCCGAGGCGATGACCATTCCGGCCAACGAGGAAGCGAACGGAAAGACGCGGACCGAGTGTACAGGCCCAGTCTTCGTCATCGCTCCCGACACCGGCGAGCTGACGATGCGCTACACCGCCCGCAAGCGGAACATCTGCTGGCGTGAGGACGCTGTCACCGAGGCGGCCGTCCGTGCGCTCGAGCGGGTGCTGCACGAGGATCCGCTCATCTTGCGCGTCAAGCTCGAGCCCGGCGAAGGCGTAATCTGCAACAATGTATTGCATGATCGGATCGGCTTCGAAACAGACGCGAGCCCAACACCCGGCAGGTTGCTCTATCGCATCCGCTCCTATGATCGCGTCCAGCATCCGAGGTTTACGGCACTGCCCGCGTGAGGGAGCTTGATACAGTCTTGAGAGTCGGGCCGGTCGTTGCGGATCGGCCATTGAGCTCGAACGGGAGGAAAAAAGATGACTGACAACGACGTCGGCGATGGCCTGATCAAGGTCAGCGACCTCATCATCGAGCATCCAGAAGCCCGATCCTTCGAGGACCTCAAGCGGCTGGTGGTCGCGGCGGCCAAGAGCGGCTACCGGTTCCTGCAGTTCGACGTCAAACCGGACTTTGTCGACACCCCGCGCAATTGGGATCTCCTTCTCGAGGCTGTCTTCTATCGGGGCGACAGGGCCGCATCGTGAGCGAAGAGACCAAAACACGCATCGGGACCATCGAGGCGCCCTATCGCCGCGAGGTCTGGCTGGACGATGTTCAGTTCGAGAGCGGCATGCGGCTACTGCGCGTGACGATCAAGGAAGGCCGGCGCTTCACGCAGCTCGATCTAGACGAAGCCGCGGCCGATCGATGGGGCCAATCCATGTTGGACTGGGCACACCGCACCCGAGAGGGCCGGTCCGAATGACGGCCCTCGCGCGCATTTCGCACGAAATTCAGCGGTTCAACGCCGACGCGGCACCCGCGGTTGGCAGAGCGTTCCAGAGGCGGCACCCGCGTAGCCGCTCAGCCCGTGCTCCACGCGCGCGGCTTCTTCATACCGGCGATCTTGCACGCCTGTTTGACATAACCATATGGGAAAAGTTCGAACAGGCGCGTTCGACCGGCATCTCTGTCTCCGGCCAGGAACTTCATGACATGGCGGGCATCGGCCGCCACACCGTGTTCGTCGAGCCATCCGCGCATGAAGCGGATCACCTTCCAGTGCTCGTCCGCCAAGGTAATGCCTTCTCTCCGCGCGACCTCTTGCGCGAAGTCCTCGGTCCAGTCCGAGGGATCGACGAGATAGCCTTCCGCATCGGTTACGATCGGGCCGCCGTGAGTATTTTGAGCCATGTCAGACTTCCGGATTTGGAGGTTGAGGATCGCAGCGCTCGGAATCGCATCGCGAGGCTCGCGGTACATAAAGCCGATGAAACATCCGAGGCCTTGAAATCGTACGGTACGACTTCGGTCAAGAGGGACACGCTGGACCCTTGCCGCATGTCGTTTCTCAACTAGGCCGCCGGTCATGAAGCTCGCGGAAGCGTGCAGACTTCGGCGGCAGGAGAGAGGGTGATGGATCAGCTTCCGATCTTCTTCAACGTGAAGGACAGATGGGTCGCGGTCCTCGGCGGCGGCACCGCCGCTTCGCGCAAGGCGGAGATGGCCATGCGAGCGGGCGCGCGGGTCAAAGTCTTCGCCGAGCAACTCTGCGAGGATTTTCAAGAGCTCAAGGTGAACAAGCGTCTCAGCTTCGTGCCGCGCGGACCTCTTGCCCGAGACCTCGACGGATGCGCGCTCCTCTACTGCGCCTCGGAGGACGTTGCGCAGAACCGCAAAGCGCGTGCGCTCGCAACAACAGCCCGCGTGCCTTGCAATGTCGTCGACATGCCCGAGTTGTGCGATTTCACCATGCCGTCCATCGTCGACCGCTCGCCCGTCGTGATCGCCGTCTCCACGGCCGGGACATCACCGATCCTCGGCCGAATGATCAAGGCGAGGCTCGAGACGTTGCTGCCCGCCTCCTACGGCCGGATCGCGACCTTTGTCGGACGCTACCGAAAGAAGGTCGGAGGCGCCCTTAAGGACTTCCGCCAGCGGCGGCGCTTCTGGGAACGAATCCTCGAAGGAGCGGTCGCCGATCTCGTGCTCGCCGGCCATCAGGCCGAAGCCATCGCGGAGTTCGAAGCTCAGCTCGATGCCGCCGCCCGCGGCGCCGAGCATCGCCAACAGGGCGAAGTGTATCTCGTCGGCGCCGGCCCGGGCGATCCCGACCTTCTGACGTTCAAGGCGCTGCGGCTCATGCAGCGCGCCGACGTCGTGCTCTACGACCGGCTCATCGGTAAGGGCATCCTGAACCTCGTGCGTCGCGACGCCGAGCGCATCTACGTCGGCAAGCAGTCGCAGGAGCACACCGTCGCGCAGCCCGAGATCAGCCGCATGCTGCTTCGGTTGGCGCAAGAGGGCAAGCGCGTGCTCCGGCTCAAGGGCGGCGATCCCTTCGTGTTCGGTCGCGGTGGCGAGGAGATCGAACTCCTCGCCAAGGCGGGCATCCCGTTCCAGGTGGTGCCGGGCATTACGGCTGCCTCCGGCTGTGCTGCGTATGCGGGAATCCCGCTGACCCACCGCGATCATGCCCAGGCCTGCGTCTTTGTCACCGGCCACACCAAGGACGGCCAATTCGACTTCGACTGGAAGACGTTGTTGCAACCGCGCCAAACGGTGGCCGTCTACATGGGTCTTGCACATCTCGCCGGGCTCACCCGCGCCTTCATCGACAAGGGCGCTTCCCCGTCGCTACCCGCGGCCCTGATCGACAACGGCACGCGGCCCAATCAACGCGTCATCATCGGGACGCTCGACAGCGTGGCGGACAAGGCCGCCAAGGCCGGCGTCAAGGGTCCGGCGATCCTCATCATTGGATCCGTCGTGCGGCTGCGCGAGAAACTCGACTGGTATGTGCCGGAGGAGCAGGCGGGCAATGCCAAACCCACCAAGGACGAACCGGCGGTGACCGCGCCGGCACGCGGAGTAGGGCGCCGGTCAGCTGGCGCCAAACTTAATTCAAATCGACGTTTCGCTGATCGGCGCGGCGGGCAATTAATTCCACTGTGGAGCGGAGGGGCGAGCGATGAAGACGATTGAAAAGTCATGGCATGAGCGCCGAGACAGGCATGTTCGCAACGCGGATTGTTTGAAAGCACCGCCGACGCGATGGCTGTCGGCCCTTGTTGCCGCGACATTTGCCATTTTCGGCGCGTCCGCAGGCGCCGCGGAAGCGCCCATTCGGGTCTACGCGGTGAAGGACAGCATCGAGAACGTCAAGCAAGAGGTGAGTGACGCTATCGTCAAACGCGGCCTCGTCGTCGACTATACCGCTCACATCGGCGCGATGCTGGCGCGGACCGCCAAAGACGTGGGTGCGTCCAAGACGATTTTTGTTGATGCGCAGTCGCTCCAGTTCTGCTCGGCAACGCTGTCACGGCGTACGATGGAAGCCGATCCCGCTAACGTCGCCTTCTGCCCGCACGTCATCTTCGTATATGCGCTCCCCGGTTCACCGGGAACGACTCATGTCGGCTATCGTCCGCTGCCGCGCCTCGGGTCGAAACAATCGAGGGCGGCGATCGACGCCGTCAACACGCTGCTCGACGGCATCGTTCGCGAGGCGGCAGGCAAGAGATAAGAGATTAAGAGATAGAGGAGCCGGGTGTAGGCGGGGCATCTGCTTTGCCGGCCGTGCATACCCATCCGGTCCTGTGTATACCGAAAACCTAACCCCGAAGTCCCGTTGCGTCCGTCCGATCCCATTGCGCGCGCCCAGATGCGCGTCTGGAGCAAGTGGGTCGACGAAATCCTCATGCAGTCGGTCAGCATGATCGGCTGGCAGGCGCGCTTCCGGCCGTTCGCGCAGAGCATCAGCAAAGCGGAGCTCGCGAAGCGCATCAAACGCGTGCCGCTCAAGGAAATCCGCGAGAAATGGGAGATCATGGCGGGGCCGGGCTTTTCAGAAGAGCAATTCGAGGAGTCGCGTCGCAAGATCCGCTGGTTCATCGAGCGGATGGAGAAAGCATTGTGCGAGGGCTCGTGGCTCGCTGGCGAGAATTATTCGCTCGCCGACATCAACGCTTATCCGATGATCGAAGGCGTGACCCGGCTCTACAAGGAAATCTGGAACGACAAGGACGCGCGGCACTCGATGGAATAGCTGGCGCGGATGAACGCGCGGCCGGCGGTGAAGACGGCGTTTAGCTATTCGCGTTTCAAGAATGCGCCGGGCCACGCGCAAGACGCGGATAAAGTGTTACGCGCGTAGGGCGCTCGCGGTCGCTGGCGGTTCGTGTGCGCGCGACTCCGATGCTGCTCGCAGCCGCATCAGCACATAGACCGCAAAGGCGGGCGCGATCAGCGCCGGGCCGGGAACATGCAGGGTCCCGAGCACCACCTGGATCAGCGGCAGCCAATAGACGAGCTGGGCAAGCCGGCGGCCGGTGGCATCGAGCTTGCCGGCCGCGAGCAAGAACACCGCAGCGCAGGTCAATGGCAGCAGGTCATAGGAAAGAAGATAGGGCACGGCCGCGACCGTGCAGGCGAGAAACAGCGCAGCCAGCAACCGTGGATCGGCGTTTTTGCGAAATCGATAAGCCCAGAACACGGCCAGGATCGCGAGCAGCGCGACGCCGGCTTGCGCGGCCATGGCAAGGGCGTATCCGGCGCCGGCTTGGCGCAGATTCATGAAGGATGTCGGCATGAAGGGCGAGAGTATGAGCCGGTCGTCGATCATGAGCTGGTTCTGGATTGGCAGGCCCTTTTGCACGAAGTCGATCCAGACCTGCGGGCCGAACAGGATGGCGGTCGCTGCTGCGATCGCGAACGTAGTGGCGGCCGCAACAGCGAAGGTGCGCCAGCGGCCCGAGGCGATCAGCAATACGGGGAACAGCAAGCCGAGCTGCGGCTTCAGGCTGAGGCATCCGATCAGGATCCCGGCAATCACCGGCCGCGTGTCGAGGCAGGCGAAGATGGCGATGAATATCGCCGTGGTGAGCAACGAGCTTTGGCCGGCGATCACACAGAACACGGCGGCCGGAGAGAGAATGAGCGGGATCAGAAGCCGTGAATCAGTGAGCTCGCGCCGCGCGGCCCAAACGAAGGCCGCAATACCGAGCGTGGTCCAAATCAAGAGCCCCGGCAGATAAGGGAGCCAACCGAACGGTGCGGCGATCAGCATGATGGTCGGCGGATAGCCCCAGTTGTGTCCGAAATAATTTGCGCCGAGTAGCGCTCGAAGAGTTTCGTTGTAAAGCGCCGGATCGTAGAAGCGGCCTGGATCGGGCGTCGCCGCCGCGCGGCCATACATCCAGAAATTCATATAGTCGCGGCCGACGACGAGGCTCGTTGCATCGCGCGGGATCGGCTCGCTCCAGGAAATCGTCAAGAGGTAGGCCGCCGCGACCGCGACGAAGAAGAACGCGCCAAGAAGCACGAGCGCTTTGAGCGCGGCGCGGTCTTCTTCCGGCAGGTCGCCGCCGAGGCCGCCCAGGATCGAGCGGCCGGGCATCGGGAGCGGGATCGAACGCATGCTTGAGAAGATATCTCGCTCGGGTTGTCATTTCCTTACCGGCTCAAGGCGCCTCTGGCCGGTTGGCGTAGGAGGGCGAGGGCGTCCCGGGCTTAAGCGAAACGTGGGTGTGGGTCGCGAGCCATGGCGTGCCGACGGCGGTGCGCATCAAGGCTGCGGTCACGCGCCCAGGCCGGTCGAAGCGCTTTCCATCCTTGTGGAAGCCGGTGGAGCGGAAGATCGCCGCACCCATGGCCATCAGCCGGTCGGGCGAGACGATCACCTGAAGCGTCGAGAGGTCGTAGCGGTAGTCGGCCATGGTGGGCCAGATCGGGCGCCATTGTTCTTGCTCCAGCGCGTCGCGCGAGGTCACCATCTCGACCTTGGAGCCGAAGGCGACCGCATCCTCGACGAAAACTTCCCGCACGCGCTTGAAATCGACGTTGCCCACCAGCTCGCCCCAATGGACGAACCAGTCGGCGATCGAGCGCCGGTCTTCCTCCGCTACAGGTAGCCGTTTCATGGGCATGGGCCCTCCCGCGATGTGTTCTTGCGTCTCACTTGTCCGTCCCCACCGGATCGGTTTGGATATATAACGAATTCAAGGCAAGCGTGGAGGACGGAAGCATGGCGCGCAGCACCGATCGCATTTTGACGACCCATGTGGGAAGCCTGGTCCGGCCGCCGGAGCTCGTCGAATACATCGCCGCGATCGAAAAGGGGCTCGCCGTCGATATGAAGGCGTTCGATGCCCTGCTGCAAAGGAAGGTCGACGAGGTCGTCAAGCGCCAGCAACAGGCCGGCATCGACATCGTAAGCGACGGCGAATTCGGCAAGTTCCGCTCGTGGTCGTTCTATGTGCATGACCGGCTCGAAGGCATCGAGGAGCGCAACGCCGAGGCGCCGCGCGGGGCCGGGCGCGACCAGAAGAAGTTCCCGGAATTCTACGCCGAATATTTTCCGACCCAGAAGTTGCCCAAGCGCGGCACCATCGTTTGCGTGGCACCCTTGCGCTACAAGGGGCAGGCGGCGGTCCAGAAAGACATCGCGATTTTCAAAGCGGCGCTGAAGGGCGCCGATGTGACGGGAGGGTTCCTGCCCGTGGTCGCGCCGGCGAGCGCGGTGCCGTTTTCCAAGAACGAATATTACAAGAACGATGAGGAATTCCTGTTCGCTCTCGGCGACGCGCTACACGAGGAATACGCGGCGATCGTGAATGCAGGCCTCGATGTGCAGATAGATGACGCTTTCCTGCCCTACATGTACGACGTCGCATTCGGGGGAGAGGATCTTGCGAATTTCCGCAAATGGGCGGAGCTACGCATCGAGGCGGTCAACCGGGCGCTGAAGGGGATTCCGGAGGAAAAGGTCCGCTATCACATCTGCTGGGGCAGCTTTAACACGCCGCACACCAGCGACATTGCCCTGAAGGACATCGTCGATCTCGTGCTCAAGGTGAAAGCCGGCGCCTATTGCATCGAAATGGGCAATCCACGCCACGAGCACGAATGGCGCGTGTGGGAGACGGTGAAACTGCCGGCGGGGCGCATTCTGGTACCCGGTGTCATCAGCCATTCGACGAACGTAGTGGAGCATCCGGAACTGGTGGCCGAGCGGCTCGTGCGCATCGCCAAACTCGTCGGGCGCGAGAATGTCATGGGCGGTACCGATTGCGGTTTCGCGCAGTCGCCGCATGTGAAACGCGTGCACGAGTCGATCATGTGGGCCAAGCTCGAGTCGCTCGCGGAAGGCGCCCGCATCGCCTCGCGCGAGCTGTGGGGCCGGAAGGCGGCGTAGTGCCGTCAGGTTTCAGCCGATGAAACGAAGCGACGACCGCATTCTGACCACGCATGTGGGGAGCCTGGTTCGGCCGCCGGAGCTGCTGCAGCTTGCCGCCGCGGCCAAGCAACGGCCAGGGGAGCAGCAGAACTATGACGCCGCACTGCGCGCCGCCACGGCTGCGGTCGTGAAGCGTCAGGCGGAGGTCGGCGTCGACATCGTCAATGACGGCGAATACGGAAAGTCGAGCTGGGCCAATTATGTGCTCAGTCGAATGACCGGCTTCGAGCACCGGCCCGACTCGCACTATCCGGCGCGCTGGCTGGGGCGCGATCGCGTCCGCTTCAAGGAGTTCATGGAGAAGGAGTTCCCGCGTGCCATCACCGGGACGGCGGGCGACGCCTGCATTGGCCCAATCAAGTATCGGGGCCATGACAGCATTCGCCATAACATCGACGATTTGAAGGTTGCCCTGAAATCCGCGGACGTCGCGGAGGGCTTTTTGACGGCGGTCGCCCCGGCCAGCACCGGATATGACGCGGTCAACGAGTTCTACAAGAGCGAGCGCGACTATGTGTTCGCCATCGCCGAGGCGCTGCGCGAGGAATATCTGGAAATCTACAATTCCGGGCTGGTGCTCCAGGTCGACGATGCGGTGCTCGCCAATATGTACGACGAGCTCGTGCAGAAAAGCCCGAAGCACTACCGCGACTGGGCGGAGCTGCGCGTCGAAGCCTTGAACCACGCGCTACGCGGCATCCCCGAGGACCGCGTGCGCTACCACATCTGCTTCGGCAGCTGGCATATGCCGCACGTAGCCGATGCGCCGCTCGAAGCGATCATCGACCTGATGCTTTCGGTGCGCGCCGGCGCCTATTCGATCGAGGCCGGCAACGTGCGGCATGAGCACGAATGGCGGGTGTGGCAGAAAGTGAAGTTGCCGCCTGGCAAGATCCTGATCCCGGGTGTGATCACGCACCACACGACCACCGTGGAACACCCGCAACTGGTGTCCGACCGAATCGTTCAGTACGCGAAGCTCGTCGGCCGAGAGAACGTGATCGCCGGTACCGACTGCGGCTTCGCACAGACCGAAGGCATCCAGCGCGTGCATCCGCAGATAATGTGGGCGAAGCTCGAGGCGCTCGCCGAGGGCGCGCGCATCGCCTCGCGCGAGCTATGGGGCCGGAAAGCTGCATGACACGGTTTCGCGCATGAAGCTCGCGAGTTTCCGCTACGAGGGGCGCGACCGGATCGGCTTCGCGGCCGGTGACGACAAGCTCATGGATCTCGCGGAAGTCGCGACCGCGATGGGCCGCGCGCAGGCGTCCGGCGATATGATCGCGCTGATCGAGACGGGCGAGGCGGGGCTCAAGCTCCTAGGCGAGGCTGCGGATTTCGCCGTGCGCAATCCTAGCAAAGTGCGTACGATTGAGAGGTCTGCCGTCGAGTGGCAACCGCCGGTGCGGCGGCCGGCGAAAATCCTCGGCATTGCCATGAACAATTCGGCGAGCGACAGCCGCAAGATCAGCGCGCCGAAGCATCCGCTTTTTTTCATCAAGCCGGCCTCGTGCCTGATCGGCCACGGGGCCGCGATCGAGGTACGCGACGATTACGGCAGCGTGCATCCGGAGCCGGAGCTCGCCGTCGTCATCGGCAAAACCTGCCGCAATGTGAAGGCTGAAGACGCATACGATGCGATCTATGGCTATTCGATCTTCAACGACATGACCGGCAACGGCATGCGCGCCGAGGACATGGTGCATTACTGGGCGCTCTATCCGGCCAAGGACGACCCGGCCAAGACCGAGCGCGTCGAGCAGCATCTCTCCTATGCCGCGCGCTACAAGGGCTCCGACACCTTCGGACCCATGGGACCGTGGCTTGTAACCAAGGATGAGGTGCCGGATCCGCACGCGCTTGAGGTGCGCTGCTGGCACAAGGACGAGCTGATCGCCGAGGATTCCACCGCCTATTACAGCTATCCTGTGCCGCAGGCGATCGAGTACATCACCCGCTTCCACTCGCTGTGGCCCGGCGACGTGATCGCGATGGGCACCGCGTTCCGGCCCGGCGGCGCGCGGCGCAGTCTGCATACGGCGAACGTGACCAAATTGGGCGGGCCGGTAAGGGTTTCGATCGGCGGGCTCGGAACGCTCGAGAACCCGGTGCGGAGGATCAGGTAGCGCGGCTGTCCGCCTATCACATCTTTTTTTCGCGCGCCGCGTCTGCGGCCTTCTTGCGCTCGGCGAGCTCCTCTTCGAGATGCGCGATGTTTTGCATCAGCCGCTCGCTGGTCAGCCGCAGAAAGAAGAAGCCGAAACGCGGGTTCTGGAAATAGAGCTCCTTCACCTTCTCGTAGCCGATGCTCATGATCTCGCCGGACTCGACGCATTCGAGACTTTGCGTGCGCTGGTTCCCGGGCGAGAGCAGCCCGAGCTCGCCGACCAAGCGGCCGACGGGAATTTCGATGCCCGACTCGATCAGACGGAAATTGCCGCTCACGATGTAGAACATCTCGTGGGCCGCATCGCCCTTATGGAACAGGATGTCGCCGGCCTTGCAGCCCTTCTTGTGCATGTAGGGCTTCAGCCAATCCATGTTGAGGTCGCCGGCGGCGGCGGACTCCACCTTCTTGATCAGTTCGAGCATCTGATAGAGGCGCAACGAGTTGAGCGGGATCAGGATCAGATAGAGAAGGAAGGTAGGATACGACGAGTGGAGGAAGGCGTAGCCGACCAGGAAGAAGTTGCTGGCGATACCCATGATGCGAAGGGGCACCATCGTTTTGGTCGCATAGGTCGCGAGATAGAAACAAGCGCCGATGATGCCGAGGATGTCCGCGAAACTGATCCAGCCGTAATCCATGCCGTTCTCCGTCTCGCGCTTGCCACCTAGCCTGACGCGCGAGTTGTCAGCGGCATACTTGCCATATTTTGCCAGACACCGGGAGGCTTGGGGCCGCTTCCGCCGCAAACATGATTGATAATCCGCGTCAGCCGTTGGACCAGCTTGACAGGAACGGTCGGATGCCGTCGTTCGAGTGCTGGGGAATTCGATGATCGTTCGCGCTGGGCGCCTCTATATCTTACTCGTTTGCGGCGTGCTCGCCGCTGCGATCCTCGTTCGTTATCTCGATCCGTTCGTGGTGCAGGCGCTGCGCCTGATCGCGTTCGACACCTATCAGCGTCTCTCGCCGCAGCAATACGACCCTCAACTGCCGGTCCGCGTCCTGGACATCGACGAGCGATCGCTGGCGGTGATCGGACAATGGCCCTGGCCGCGCACGGTGCTGCGCGATCTGGTGCTGAAGCTCTCCGAACAGGGCGCGGCGGCGGTCGCCTTCGACTTCACCTTTCCCGAGGCGGATCGCACCTCGCTCGAGGAGGTCGCCAAGCGGCTGCCGCCCGAGCAGGCGGCTACGATCGCGGCCGCGAGCGCCGGCAAGCCCACCAACGATCAATTGTTCGCCGCCGCGCTGAAGGAAACGCCGAGTGCGCTTGCGATCGTGCTCACCGGCCGTGCCGGAACCTTCGTGCCGAAACCGAAGGCGGGTTTTGCCGTCGCGGGCGACGATCCGAAACGGTTCGTTCCGGATTTCCCCGGTGCGGTCGGGAATCTGCCGATGCTGGAGGAGACGGTCAGAGGGCTCGGCTCGATCAACTGGATCCCGGACCGCGATCAGGTGCTGCGGCGGGTCGCGCTCATTTATCGGATCGGCGATACGTTCGTGCCGACGCTCGCCGCCGAGGCGCTGCGCGTCGCCCAGGGCGCGTCCACCTATTTGCTCAAGGCGTCGAATGCCAGCGGCGAGACGGCGTTCGGCACGGTC